>NZ_VSCO01000008.1:0-27382 GCF_047459465.1 Caldicoprobacter sp.
AAACCTTAGTCTCTTCTCCTACCTGGTTTTCTACACCCCTACCAAATATGATCTTAGTGGGGCTTAAAAATGTAAAGTTTTCCATAATAATCTTCCTCCTATTCCCAATTTTAGTTAATTAAATATGTGAAACATTATACGCCTATTGATGTGAACATTTAATGAGAAATTTGGCACTCAAGTTATGCCCATTTTCATGGATCACTAAACGTCCTCACATTTTTAAATTTATCCTAGCATACATGTATGGAAAAATCAAGAAGTATGGGAAAGCATTTTGTAAATTCTAGCAACCAAAATTGCAAAAACTTAAGCCACAACAAAATAGCAGTAGCTTTGCTACTGCTATCATTCCTTTTTATATTTTGTAGTGGAGCCTTGCCGAGCATTTTTGTTTGGGAGTGTTAACTTAATTTAACAATGAACCATCTTAACTCATCAGGTCTGAAAAACTCAAAAAACGTTTGACATCCATGGTCTTAAAATGATATGATTTAAAAAAACGAACATATGCGAAGCAGTTTAGAGGCGCACCTTTCAAGAGTAAGCAGCTGGAGAATACGGGGTTCGATTAAGGCTGCCCAAAGGGGAAGGTGCCGAAGGATGTGGTATGTCCCCGTCATCCACCTCCTGGGCCCTGGGTTAAGAGCCCTGGGACTGTCATCATTGGTAACCAATGATGGAGCGCTAACTGCTTTCGAATCGCAAGGGTTTTGCAGGGTTTAACTCATCTGCAAAAAGATTGTAATTGTGATACGAAAGCGGCTGGTCATCCATCAGCCGCTTTATTCGTGATTATCTATATAAGGCGGAATTTAATGAGGCACCATAACCTGTAACGACATATGATGGATAATGAGGTAAACTCTGCAAGATAAAAGGACAAAAATTATGCATCTCATAAAATGTGAGGAGGAGAAAGCCATGCAAAAGTACAACATAGCCATTGTCGGAGCAACCGGCATGGTAGGACGCAAGTTTTTAGAGGTCTTAGAGGAGAGGCAGTTCCCGATAGCCAACTGCTATCTGTTCGCATCGGCACGTTCGGCAGGAACAAAAATAAGGTTTATGGGAGAGGACCACGTAGTACAGCAGCTGACCGAGACCAGTTTTGACAGCAAAGGCATCGATATAGCGCTGTTTTCAGCCGGTGCAACCGTCAGCAAAAAGTTCGCACCAATAGCCGCGTCTAATGGTGCCGTGGTCATCGACAACAGCAGCGCCTGGAGGATGGAAGAGGGTGTACCGTTGGTGGTGCCTGAAGTCAACCCACAGGAAATACTCAAGCACAAAGGGATAATCGCCAACCCCAATTGTTCCACCATCCAGGCTGTGGTGGTGCTCAAGCCGCTGCACGACCGGTACAAAATAAAGAGGATCGTATATTCCACATATCAGGCAGTGTCGGGTGCGGGCATGGGAGGCTATATGGACCTGCAAAACGGGATACGCGGAGAAAAGACTCTGCAGAAGTTCCCACACCCCATATTTGCCAACTGCATCCCCCACATAGACGTATTCCTGGATAATGGCTATACTAAAGAAGAGATGAAGATGATCAATGAGACCAAAAAGATCTTGGGGGATTATAGCTTAAGGATCACCGCAACGACTGTACGCGTGCCGGTGTTCTATGGCCATAGCGAGTCCATAAATGTGGAGTTTGAAAAGGACTTTGATTTAAACGAGCTTAAGGAAGTCCTCGCAAATGCACCTGGCGTTGTAGTGCTCGATGACCCCCAGAATAACATCTATCCAATGCCCATTCACGCAGAAAACAAGGATGAAGTATTCGTGGGGCGCATAAGAAGGGATGAAAGCGTAAAAAGCGGCGTAAACTTATGGGTGGTAGCGGATAACATAAGAAAGGGTGCGGCTACCAACGCCGTACAAATAGCGCAAAAGCTTATCGAATACTGGGAAAGCGGTCAACTTGCCCGATAGAACTGCTGGCCAAATTAAATCAAAGATATCAGGGAGTGATCAATAATGAGCGTATTCACCGGGTCGTGCGTTGCCCTGGTTACCCCCTTTACAGATAACGGCATCAACTTTGAATCCTTGGCCAACCTCATAGAGTTTCAAATTAATGGAGGCACCGATGCCATACTGGTATGCGGTACCACCGGAGAGCCTCCTACCATGACCAGGGAGGAGAGGTATTCAGTCATAGGCTTTACCGTTGAAAAAGTGGCAAAGAGAGTTCCGGTCATAGCCGGAACGGGTGGCTACAACACCGCCGCTGTAATCGAGGACTCAAAGGAAGCCGAGCGATTGGGTGCCGATGCGCTGCTCATCGTAACCCCCTACTACAACAAGACCACGCAAAAGGGCCTCATACAGCACTATGCAGCCATAGCCGATGCCGTCCACATCCCCATCATAATCTACAACGTGCCCAGCAGAACGGGCCTCAACGTAGCTCCATCTACGTTAAAAGAGCTTTCCAGGATAGACAACATAGTGGGCATAAAGGAAGCCAGCGGCAATATAGCCCAGGTAACCGAAATGGCCAGGCTTTGCGGCGACAGGATAGATATATACTCTGGTGATGACAACATAGTGGTCCCCATACTGGCCTTGGGAGGAAAAGGTGTCATATCGGTAGTGGCCAACATCGCTCCACGAGATACCCATGAAATGGTGGCAAAATTCCTAAACGGAGATATTGAAGGAAGCAGAAAGCTTCAATTTAAGCTGAATCCTTTAATCGAAGCCCTGTTTTTGGAGGTCAACCCCATACCGGTAAAGACGGCTTTGAACCTCATGGGGATGAATGTCGGTAAGCTCAGACTGCCTCTTACCGATATGTCGGAGCAAAACTTAGAAATACTCAAAAAGAGAATGCTGGAATACGGCCTTAAGATACAACAATAGCTTTAAACTGGCAATTATGCAGCCAGAACCAAATCATTTACATGAAGTTCCAACGAACGTGCCAACGGTTTACTGTTTTATCGACTGCTGATTGGACTGTGTGTTTAACAATACGAAACGTCGAATATTTAAATATTAAAAAATCCCACCTAAAAAAATAACCTTGACTGAAGAAACGGAGTGAAAACATGCCGACGATAAGAATCATTATTCATGGTTGCAATGGGAAAATGGGCCAGACGGTTGCATCGGTTGCAGCCGCCCTTCCTGACATACAGGTAGTAGCCGGCGTAGATAAATTCCCCGAAATCAAACAAAATCCCTTCCCCACTTACGGCTCTTTAAGCCAATGCAATGAACAGGCCGATGTGATTGTAGATTTTTCCAATCCCGCCGCCCTTCCTGACCTGCTGGCCTTTGCAAAAGAGCGCAAAATAGCCCTAGTCATTGCAACCACCGGCTTTTCACAGGATGATATAAAGCTCATCGAGCAGGCTTCCCGTACAATTCCAATTTTCAGGTCGGCCAATATGTCTCTAGGAGTAAACGTCATGCTGGAACTGGTACAAAAGGCGGCAGCCGCCCTGGGCAACGAATTCGACATAGAGATCATCGAAAAGCACCACAACCAAAAAGTCGATGCGCCTAGCGGTACGGCGTATGTCCTGGCCGACGCTATAAACGAGGTACTGCTCAATTCAAAAGACTATATCTTTGGGAGGCACTCCAAAAATCAAAGGCGCTCAAAGTCGGAAATAGGCATACACGCTGTCAGGGGCGGCACCATACCGGGCCAGCATACGGTAGTGTTTGCAGGCAACGACGAAGTACTGGAGATTACTCACACCGCCTATTCCCGGCAGATATTCGCGCTGGGTGCACTACACGCTTGTAAATACATAACCAAGAAAGCTCCTGGCCTGTATGGGATGAAGGATATGCTAAACGAGCAGGCTGCAGTTACAAACATCTATTCCGACAATCAACAAGCTCTAATAACGATAAACAGCATACCCGATAGCACGACAGCCATTGCTCAAATACTGGAAAGCATAGCACAGCACAACATAAACATAGATCTAATCAGCCAAACTACACCGGTGAATGGGAAAGTCAACATATCCTTTACCCTTCCGCGCAAGGACCTTAAAAAGGCCATGGAGGCGATCAATGGCTTAAAGACCTTATTCCCCTCTATAAACCTAAACGCCTACGAGGATATAGTAAAGCTCTCGGTAGAAGGGTCAGGAATGGCACAACAGCCAGGCATAGCCTCTAAGGTGTTCAGCTTAATGGCTCAGCAAAATATAAGGATCATGGCCATAACCACTTCCGAAACCAAAATATCCTATATCATCCACCCATTGGATGAAAGGAAGGCTCTTGAAGCGCTTATGGAAGCGTTTGAGCTGTAAGGAAATTTTTAAAGGCCAATACTCCCTGCCTTGTGGTGGGAAGTATTGGCCTTTAACTTCATTGCTGGTTAAGCTTTTCATTTAGCTTCTGAATTAACCCATCCAGCATCTCCTCGGTAAATTTTCCTCCTCCAAAATTCACCAAAGCACGAAGCGGCGTGTATTTCATCATTGCCATTAACATCGCATCCTGATCTTGAGTCGCTGAAAACATGGGGCTACCTTGACCTGCTTTGGTTAAAAATTCTTTAAATACAGGAGCCAGCACTGGATCCAAAAGCAACTCCCCTACCAGCGTATTCCTATGCACCGGCTTCTTGACAGCAACTGTTGACCTTACGAATATCCTGTCTTTCAACACTATGTCCCTCGATGACTTGCCTATCATGATTTCAAATTCACCGCTCTCCACATGCCAGTCCTTTATATCAACGTTATAATACGCAAACGCTCTCTTATCAAGCTCAAACGTCACCACCTTCTCCTCACCGGGCTGAAGTTCCACCTTTTCGAATCCTTTAAGCTCCTTCTCCGGCCTTATAACAGAGCTCTCAACATCCCTCACATACAGTTGCACAACCTCTTTACCCGCTCTGTCGCCCGTATTCTTAACCTTCACGCTGACCGTCACCGTCTCGGTATCCAGTATCTCCTTCTTGCTTATATTAAGATCGCTGTACTCAAAGGTGGTGTAACTCAATCCATACCCAAAGGGGAACAGCGGCTCTATGCCCTTCTTGTCATAATACCTATACCCCACAAATATGCCTTCCCTGTATTCCACCCTGTCCCCTTCTCCAGGGAAGTTCAAATAAGAGGGATTGTCGCTCAGCTTCTTCGGGAATGTCTCGGCCAGCCTGCCGCTCGGATTGGCATCGCCAAACAATAGGTCTGCAATGGCTCCTCCCAGCGCCTGCCCTCCTAAGTAAGCCTCAAGCAAGCCCTTTACCTTATCAATCCAGGGCATCTCCACGGGAGAACCGTTGCTCAATACCACCACCACATTGGGCTGAACCTCCGCCACCCCTTCGATAAGGGCACAGTGGCTCTCAGGCATTCTCATATGCTGCCTGTCATAGCCTTCTGATTCGTAATGTTCAGGAAGCCCCGCAAATATAACGGCAACGTCGGCATTCATTGCCACCTGCTTTGCTTCTTCCAAAAGGCCTTCATCCACTTCATCCTTATCAAGTCTGTAACCTTTAGCGTATAATACGTTGACGCTATTCCCAGCTGATTTTTTAATCTCCTCGTATATATCGTCCAGCTTGGTGGGATTTACATGGGAACTTCCTCCTCCCTGATACCTGGGCTTCCTCGCAAACTCGCCTATTACCGCAATGGTACCCTGCCTCTTTAACGGGAGTATCTTGTCCTCGTTCTTGAGAAGCACCATGCATTCTCTTGCCACTTCCCTGGCCAATTGATGGTGTGCTTCTTTGTCATATGTAGCATTCTCTTTCCTGCCATCCACCGCTTTGAAGATCAGATTCAGTATCCTCTCAACCGCCCTGTCAAGAACTTCTTCCGAAAGTTTGCCTTCCTTTACCGCCTGCACTATCTGTTGATCTCTGATTCCAAAGCTTGAAGGCATCTCAAGGTCCAATCCTGCCTCCAAAGCCTTAACCTTCTCGTTGACAGCACCCCAGTCGGATACCACAACACCATCAAAACCCCATTCGTCCCTCAAGATATCGGTAAGCAAATACTTGTTTTCTGAGGCATATTCCCCATTTACCCTGTTATACGAACACATGACCGTCCAGGGCTTGCCCTTCTTTACGGCGCCTTCAAAGCTGGCCAGGTATATCTCCCTCAACGTCCTTTCATCTATTACGGCATCCACGCTCATCCTGCGGTGCTCCTGGTTGTTAGCAGCAAAGTGCTTAAGGGATGTTCCGACCCCCTGGCTCTGCACCCCTTTTATATGGCTTGCCGCCATCTCGGAAGACAGATATGGGTCCTCCGAAAAATATTCGAAGTTTCTGCCACACAGCGGCGAACGCTTAATATTAGCTCCCGGCCCAAGCAAAACCGACACGCCTTCGGCTTGGCATTCCTCACCTATGGCTGCACCCACTTTCTCAACAAGTTCTCGATTCCATGAGCTTGCCAAACCCACTGCTGTGGGGAAGCAGGTCGCCGGAACGCTGGTCTTAAGCTCAATATGCTCTGCGTTTTGTTTTCTGAGCCCATGGGGCCCATCGCTTACCATGATAGATGGAATCCCTAGGCGCTCAACGCCCTTTAGATGCCAAAGGTCTAACCCCGAGCACAAGCTCGCCTTTTCCTCTAAAGTCATCTGCGAAATGAGCTTTTTGATATCCCTTTCCATAAGATTCCCCCCTCAATTTTTCGTCTGATAAATTTTATATTTTTAAATATTCTTTTGAATACCAATTGAATTTAGAAACAAAAATATTTTCCTGACAACTCAAAACCCTATTAGCAATTTTAACTCATCTTGGCCGGGAAATATATTCTCACAACAATGATGTGACTTTGACAATCCCTAATACTCTATCCCCTTTCTTGCCGGTACACCTTTATCCATGTAATGTTTGACATTGCGCATTTCTGTTATAAGATCGGCTCTGTCAGCAATTTCAGGAGGGACATTACGCCCCGTCAATATAAGCTCCATTCCCTTAGGCTTATTATCTATAAGCCGGCAAACCTCATCAACGCTCACCAGCCTTCCGTGTATGGCAGCCATGATCTCGTCGAGTATCAGCACATCGCATGAGCCTTCTTTCAACAGCTGCTCAAGCTGCTTCATCTCCTGCCGTGTCTTCTCCTTAAGCTGTCTCTTTTCCTCATCGGTAAGCTGCCAGAAAAACTTCTTGGTCTCAGCAAAGCGCATGATTGTAAATTGAGGTTCAAGCCTCTTTACCGCTTCCAGTTCTCCCGACTCGATACCTTTGAGGAACTGCACCATCACCACTTTAAGGCCTCTACCCATTGCTCTCAAGCCTTGTCCCAGCGCAGCAGTGGTCTTGCCCTTGCCATCGCCGGTATAAACCTGAACATAGCCGATTTCCATAGATAACCCTCCACCAAACTATGCCATGACTGAGTAAAACCTAATTTCATTAAATCATTTTCTCAATCACAATTCAAGGCCAATGAATATAATCAATAAAAATGAAGGAGGCGGCACTTTACGCCGCCTCACTTCCTTCCTATATCCCTGCGATAATGCATATTTTCAAAATGTATCTTCCCCACGCTTTGATAGGCTTTCCGTACGGCCGTATCCAGGTCCTTTGCTATGGCCGTTATGCCCAAAACTCTGCCCCCACTCGTATAGTATTTGCCATCGACCTTTTTCGTACCCGCATGGAATACCATCATATCGGGATCTTTTAAGACTTCGTCTATACCCGAAATCTCGTAGCCCGTCCTATATGACTTTGGATAACCTCCTGATGCCAGCACCACACAGACGGCGGCATTGTCCTCCCACTCTACATTTATCTCATCAAGCCGTTCATCAATTACCGCTTCAAATATATCCACTATATCGGTCTTAAGGCGTGGCAGCACCACCTGGGTCTCGGGATCCCCAAACCTGGCGTTGTACTCGAGAACCTTGGGCCCCTGCGGGGTAAGCATCAATCCGAAATACAGCACTCCCTTAAAGGGCCTTCCCTCCTGTGCCATGGCCCTGATGGTGGGCCTTATTATGCCGTCTTCTACCTCGCTGGCTATATCGGGTGTATATACGCGACTGGGCGAGAAAGCCCCCATCCCTCCTGTATTGGGTCCCTGATCGCCGTCGTATGCCCTCTTGTGGTCCTGGGCGCTGACCATGGGTATGATGGTTTTACCATCGGTAAAGATAAGCACCGAAACCTCGGGGCCTGCCAAGTGCTCTTCAATGACTACCCGCAGGCCAGCCTCCCCAAAAACCTTATCCACCATCATTGACTTTAAAGCATCTCTCGCCTCATCAAAGTCTCTGGCAATTATAACGCCTTTGCCCAGGGCCAGTCCCTCGGCTTTAATGACAACGGGATATTGAACTTGCTCCACGTATTTAACAGCCTTATCGTAGCTCTCAAAAACCCTGTACTCAGCAGTAGGGATACCATATCTGCGCATCAGATGCTTGGCGAACACCTTGCTGCTCTCTATTATGGCAGCATCCCTGGTAGGGCCAAAGGCCTTGAGGCCTTCTGCCTGCAGAGCATCTACCATACCCATTGCCAGTGGGTCATCGGGCGCTACAACCGTCAAATCTATGCCGTTTTGTTTTGCAAAGCGCACCATGCCCACAACATCGGTGGCCGAGATGTTTACGCATTCGGCCAAATCGGATATGCCGCCATTGCCCGGAGCGCAGTAAATCTTGGACACCCTGGGGCTTTTGCTTATCTTCCACACCAGCGCATGCTCACGTCCCCCGCTGCCTACAACCAGCACCTTCATTCTGTTCACCTCATTTTATTATCATTCTTTCCAATTCCAAATTACCGCTTTACGCTACTTCCCTGGGCCAGTGCAGCTAGCATAACCGTACAGCATCGGTAATTTACTTAATGGATATAGAGTTTTTCTGATGAACAACGGTTCCCCATATAGGCATCACAATTAGTGTTTAAAATGCCTCATTCCGGTAAATATCATAGCAATCCCATATTTATTGCAGGCATCGATGGATTCTTGATCCCTGATAGATCCCCCTGGCTGTATTATGGCTGAAATGCCGGCCTTTGCTGCAGCCTCTACGCAATCGGGGAACGGGAAAAAGGCATCGGAAGCCAGAACGGCGCCCTTCACCTTTTCACCGCTTCTCTCTATGGACTGCTGCACCGCCCAGATGCGATTGACCTGGCCAGGTCCTATCCCCAGCGACTGCTTATTCTTGGCTATGGCAATGCCGTTGGACTTGGTGTGCTTTACCACCTTCCAGGCAAATATGAGGTCCTCCATCTCGGCAGCGGTGGGCTTTTTGTCTGTGACCACCTTAAGCTGCGACATGTCTGGCAGAAGCTCGGTATCCAATTCCTGCACCAGCAAACCGCCCAGCACCTTCCTAGTATCCCAGATTCCTTTATGGGGCCTCGCCGAAATGTCCTTAAGCTGCAGTATGCGAATGTTCTTCTTCCTCTTCAATATTTCCAAAGCCTCATCGGTATAGGAAGGGGCTATCACGATCTCAATGAATATCTTGTTTATCTCGGCGGCGGTTTGGGCATCTATCTCCCTGTTGGCAGCCACAATCCCGCCGAATATGGATACGGGATCGGCTTCGTACGCCTTCATGTAAGCCTCATATATGGTCGAAGCGCTAGCCACACCGCAGGGGTTAGCGTGCTTCACTGCAACCACGGTGGGTTCATCGAACTCCCGTAAAAGGTCCAAAGCCGCGTTGGCATCATTGATATTGTTATAGGAAAGCTCCTTGCCATGGAGCTGCTTAGCACCCGTTAGGCTGCCCGGTACCGGCAATACCTCCCTGTAAAAGGCCGCCTTCTGATGCGGGTTTTCACCGTAACGCAAATCCTGCAATTTTTCGTAAGTAAAGGTGAGCAGCTCGGGAAAACCGGCATCCTTAACCTGCCCTCTCAAATACTGTGCAATGAGCGCATCGTAATGGGCAGTATGCTCAAAGGCCTTTACCGCCAACTTAAATCTGGTCTCAAAAGACACCTCACCGCATCCGTGCAGCTCATCCAGCACTACTAGATAATCGTCCGGGTCCACGACTACCGTCACGTCTTGATGGTTCTTGGCAGCCGCCCTGAGCAAACTGGGGCCTCCGATATCTATGTTCTCTATAGCTTCCTCAAGCTCCACATGGCCTTTGAGTATGGTTTGCTTAAAAGGATACAGGTTAATTACCACGAAGTCTATGGGCTGAATCCCCAGATCATCAAGCTGCTTCATGTGCTGCTGGTTGCTTCTTACGGCAAGCACTCCGGCATGAATGGCAGGATGCAGCGTTTTGACCCTGCCGTCCAGGCACTCCGGAAAACCCGTGACATCGCTTACGCTTATCACGGGAACACCCGATTCAGCCAATATTTTAGCCGTTCCGCCGGTGGATACTATCTCCACTCCCATATTATTCAATGCCCTGGCAAATTCCACAATTCCGGTTTTATCCGACACGCTGATTATGGCACGTCTCTTCATATACTTCTCACCCCTTGCCTGTATTATCTTTCTCTAACCTGCCAAGCTACTTTCTGCTGCCAAGCAGTTTTCGTTTTATACTTTGACTCGCTTTATAAACAAAACTGGCCTTTCCCAATGGCCTTCTCGTCAATTCTCAAAGCATGCCGCTATCCCAAAATCCTTACCTTGCGTCCTTCCACAGCAAGTTTTCCTTCTACAAACAACCTGACGGCTTCGGGCAGGAGCTGGTGCTCCACCTCCAGCACCCTTGCAGCCAGGGAACGGACATCATCGTCTTCCTTTACCTCAACAGGGCGTTGAAGTATTATGGGGCCAGTATCGGTACCCTCATCCACAAAATGCACCGTCGCCCCCGTTATCTTTACGCCGTAATCTAAAACAGCACGGTGAACCTTCTCCCCATAAAACCCTTTGCCGCAAAACGCTGGGATAAGGGATGGATGTATGTTGATTATGCGATTGGGATAACTGCGCACAACTTCAGGGGATAGAATGCTCAAATACCCGGCCAGCACCACCAGATCCACGCCGTAAAACCTAAGCCGCTCCAAAATTGCCCTGTTAAAGGCCTCTTCATCCTCAAAGTCCTTCTTTAGTATGCATTCAGCCGGAATACCATGAGCCTTTGCTCTTTCAAGACCATAAGCCGATTTGCGGTTGGATATGACTACTGCTATTTTAGCATCGGGGATGTAGCCAGCATCAATGGCGTCCATCAGCGCCTGAAGGTTTGTGCCGCTTCCCGAAATCAGCACCCCTATGCGCATCACTGGATAAACACCACCCCGCCGTAGCCCTTTATAACCCTTCCGATGATATATGAAGGGTAACCGTCGCTTTTCAATTGGGCGATGATGCCATCCACATCTTGTGGGCTACACACCAATACCATGCCTATTCCCATGTTGAAGGTGTTGAACATATCCCTGTCTTCTATGTCGCCCCACCGCTTGATGAGCTCAAATATGGGCAGTACAGGCCAGCTGCCCAGCTGGATCTGGGCTACAAGGCCTTCCGGCAAAATTCGCGGTACATTCTCAATAAAGCCGCCACCGGTTATATGGGCAATTCCCTTTACCTTAAACCTTTTGAGCACGCCCAAAACGCCTTTTACGTATATACGAGTGGGCTTTAAAAGCTCCTCCCCCACCGTACAGCCAAGCGCATCATATTTCTCCTCAAGGCGGTATTTGTCGTGTAGTACCAATCTTCTGACCAGTGAATAGCCGTTGCTGTGTACACCTGACGAAGCCAAGCCAATGAGCACATCGCCCTCTTGTATGTTTGACCCGTCTATTATCTTTGATCGATCCACCATCCCTACCGCAAAGCCGGCGATATCGTATTCCTCATCCTTATAAAACCCCGGCATCTCGGCGGTCTCACCGCCTATGAGGGCACAGCCGGCCTGCATGCACCCGTCTGCAACTCCTTTTACTATCTGCGCTACCTTCTCTGGCTTCAACCTGCCGGTGGCTATATAGTCAAGAAAGAATAAGGGTTTGGCTCCCTGGCATACCACGTCATTAACGCACATGGCCACGCAGTCCTGCCCCACGGTATCGTGTTTATCCATTATGAAGGCAAGCTGTAGTTTTGTACCTACGCCATCGGCCCCTGCCACCAGTACGGGCTGTTTCATGTCCTTCAAATCCAGGGAATACAGGCCGCCAAATCCGCCTATGTCGCCTATGACGTTCCGGTCATAGGTCTTTTTTATGAACTCCTTCATGAGCCTGACGGCTGTATACCCGGCCTCAACATCAACCCCAGCATCCTTATAGGTATAGCCCATATGCTGTTACTCCTTTCACTAGTGCAGCCGTTTATATCAATTTTGTCTGCCCAAAAACAGATCATCCAACCTCCAACAGCTCAGATCCTTGCAACTTGAATCGAGGCTTTCACGGTTTTATTTACCCAAGTGCGGTATAGCCACATTTTAAACATCACGTTTAAAGCAATATTAGGTACCAGCAATATTAGGTACCACCCACAAAGTACGGTTTTCGCTTCCATCAGCTGAAAACCTCAAAAAGCCTTGGTTATCAGCATTCTGCTTCTATGGGATATTCTCCCGTAAAGCATCCCAGGCAGAGATCGCAGCTGCTGCCCTCCACCGTCTTGAGCAGCCCGTCAATGCTCAAGTACCCTAGCGAATCCGCACCTATTATACGGCATATCTCCTCAACGCCGTATTTAGCGCCAATCAAATGTTCCTTGGTGGGCGTATCGATGCCAAAATAGCAGGGAAAGCGCACCGGTGGTGAGCTTATGCGTATATGTACCTCTCTGGCACCGGCAAGCCTGAGCATCTCCACTATCTTCTTGCTGGTCGTCCCCCTCACTATGGAGTCATCTATCATGACTATACGCTTGCCCTTTATGATTTTTCTTAAGGCGTTGAGCTTGATCCTTACCCCTTGCTCGCGCATGACCTGGCTGGGCCTTATAAAAGTTCTGCCCACGTACCTGTTTTTGATAAGGCCTTCACCGAAGGGAATGCCCGAGCCTTCAGCATAGCCCAGGGCAGCGGTAGTCCCCGAATCGGGCACCCCTATTACTAGGTCGGCATCGACAGGATGCTCGACAGCCAGTATCTTGCCCGCTTCCTTCCTTGCTCCATACACGCTGATGCCATCGATGGTGCTGTCGGCCCTGGCAAAATATATGAATTCGAATACGCACAGCCCGGATTTTAAGGGTACGGGCATCTGTATGCTCTTCAAGCCATCCTGAGAAATTATAATTACCTCGCCAGGCTTTATATCCCTTATGAACTCAGCATCCACGGCATCAAAAGCGCACGATTCGGATGCCACCACATAGGAATGGCCGAGTCTCCCCAGAGCCAAAGGCCTCATCCCGTAAGGATCTCTGACTGCGATTAGCTTATCCTCGGTCATCAAGAGCAGGGCATATGATCCCTTTAGCTTGGACATGGTTTTCTGTATGGCCTTTTCCAGCCCTTCATCGATCTGCCTGGCAATGAGGTTGGCTATGACCTCGCTATCCACCGAGGTTTGAAAGACGGCTCCTGCCTCTTCCAGCTCGTTACGCAACACCTCGGCATTTACCAGGTTCCCATTATGGGCCAAGGCCAAAAATCCCTTTTTGTATTTGATGACCAAGGGCTGGGCGTTATACATGCTGGTATCCCCATAAGTGGGGTAACGCACGTGCCCTATGGCAATCTTACCGCCCTGCAGCGCATCCAACGTCTCCTCGTCAAACACCTCGGGCACTAGGCCTCTTGCCTTGTGATGGCGTATGGTTTGGCCGTCAGCCACCGCAATGCCGGCACTCTCTTGTCCCCGATGCTGAAGGGCATAAAGCCCGTAATAGGTTATTTCCTGGACAGCCAACCCATCTCTATCGAATATGCCAAAAATTCCGCATTCCTCGCCCAATTTGTCCTGCAACAAGACGTCTCTAGGATGCATTACCACCAATCCTTCTACCCAATCCGATTGACGTATACCATCACAATTAATCCGTTTAGCCACAACGTGGTTACATTTAACAGAAAATATTATGCCAACACCATATCATTCTGCAGACCTGTCCATGAGCCTATGGAGTATCTCCTGATATGCCTCTTCAACATCGCCCAGATCCCTTCTGAATCTATCCTTATCGAGCTTCTCGCCTGTACGGGTATCCCAGAAACGGCAAGTATCGGGCGATATCTCATCGGCTAGTATGACTTGGCCATTAAACCGCCCAAACTCAAGCTTAAAATCGATGAGCTCTATATTGAGATCCCTAAGATAATTCAACAGGATTTGATTCACCTTAAACGACATGTCAGCAATCCTGCTCATCTCTTCCTCGGTAGCTAGCTCCATGGCATATATGTGATGCTCGTTGACCATTGGATCGCCCAGCTCGTCGTTTTTATAGCAGTATTCAAGGACAACACTTTTAAGCCTCGTACCCTCAGGAAGGCCCAACCGCTTTGACAGGCTACCTGCAGCCCTATTCCGCACGATGACCTCAACGGGAATTATCTCGACCCTTTTGACAAGGGTTTCCCTATCGCTCAGCTCCTGTACGTAATGAGTGGGAATGCCGTGTCGCTCGAGAAGTTGAAACAGGTGGTTGGAAATCTTATTGTTGACCACACCTTTGCCCACGATAGTTCCCCTTTTCAATCCGTTAAAGGCCGTGGCATCATCCTTGTATTCTAAAATGACATAGCCGGGATCATCGGTAGCATACACTTTTTTAGCCTTGCCTTCATAAAGCAGCTCAAGCTTTTTCACTGCACACCAACTCCTCTTGAAGCTTTTGATCCTGATCAAGCACTTGCTGAGCCATGCGCTGTCTATATTCTTCAAGCTTATCTGCCAGGTAACCATAACGCAAAGCCAGCATCTGCACTGCCAGAAGTGCCGCATTCTCGCTTCCGTTGATAGACACCGTTGCCACCGGCACACCCGAAGGCATCTGCACTATGGACAATAGCGAATCCAATCCATCCAAAGTGGAAGATTTAACGGGCAGACCTATAACCGGCAAGGTAGTATAGGCCGCCAGGACCCCCGGCAAATGGGCTGCCTTGCCCGCTGCAGCTATCAACACTTCTATGCCGTTTCTTGCCGCATCCTGAGCATACCGGACAACTTCTACAGGCGTACGGTGAGCCGAAAGTACCCGCATCTCCACCTCCACTCCAAAGCCTTCCAGCACTTTTTTAGCACCCTTTACCACTTCCAAATCGGATATGCTTCCCATAACTATACCAACCTTAGGCATCCCTATTCCTCCCCTTGCCTAATCGAGGCAGCTTAAAGCCATTTCCACCTTGGCCAATTGCCCTTTCTTTCATCCATACATCCGAACATTCAATGTCAACAAAAAATTACTATTATTCAATATAAATCAGCATACGAGTTTTATTTTAAGCATCAGGCAATACAGTGCGCGAAATTTAAAATATGTACATTTTCGCGATATCCAACAATATCATTCGGATCCTTTAGGTAATATATTACCAGCAATCGGCTCTAATGTCAATAAAAAAATCGAACGTTTTTAAAAGATAAATATTAAACGTTCGATTTTTAGCCTTCAGCGCTTTATATCCAGTTTTGAAAATTCCCGCATGGCCTCATCGTATACCTCTCTTAAAGGAACGCCATAGATGGAAGACGCAACCCTGCAATCTTCATACTCGGGAGATGCCTTAAATATCCCTTCCCCGTAGGCAACCTTGATGCGGATATCGCCATAACGGGTACTCACCTTTATCCACTGCCTTTGCAGCGCCTTTCGAAGGGCGCTGTAGCTTCGCACTCCCAGTGTGGTAGTCTCCTTAAGCAGTATATCTTCTAACTTGTCCTGATCCTGCGGATGGCATAGCACGCTCACCTTAACGCCAGGGCGATTCTTCTTCATATAAATGGGTGTGTACCACACATCAAGGGCATTTTGCTTAAACAGTCGCTCCATCAAAAAGCCTAAAACCTCTCCATTCATATCGTCGATATTCGTTTCGATAACCCTCACCTCCTCTCCGGGAGATTCTATTTTTTTAACGCTTCCCCCCAGCACACTCTCAGACAGTTGGGCACCTCATGATCTCTCTTTCCCAAGCCGTATCCGATTTTCTCTACAACCATGGATGGAAATTCCACAAATTCCTGACATAGAGTTGAAAGTATGGCAGCGCCAGTGGGGGTAACCAGTTCTCCTCTAGCATTTTGGGAATAGATAGGAATGCCCTTCAGCAGTTCCAGCGTAGCAGGCGCAGGTACAGGAAATATGCCGTGCTGACACTTTACAAATCCCCCGCCCACATTCACTGGAGAAGCCATTATGACATCCGGCTTTAGCATGTCTATGCAAATGGCAGTCCCAACTATGTCAACGATGGAATCCACTGCTCCCACTTCGTGAAAGTGGACCTGCTCATACGGGATTCCGTGGATCTTGCCTTCAGCCATGGCCAGCTTCTCGAATATTTTCAAAGCCATATCCTTAACGCTTTGAGACAGCTCGCTGTTTTCAATCAGCTCTTTTATCTGGCGAAAGTCCCTTTCAACCCCTACCACATCATGGGAATGGACATGGGCATGACTATCGGCATGGGTATGCTCTCCATAGTGGTGGTGATCATCATGATGGTGCCCATCATCGCTTTTTTCTTGTAAAAACTTTCCTGCAGCTCCTTTTTTGCAATGCGCGTCGTCATTAACATGCAGATAGGAATGTACACCATGGCTTTCCTCATGGGAATGAAGGATTCTAACTGTCACATCCAATCCGGTAATTCCCTTTTTGATGCCCTTCTTTATTTCAATCTCATACTCCTTATTAAGCCCCAATTTGTCAAGCTCTCTCAAAAAAGACTGTTGATCTAACCCTAAATCAAGCAGCGCTCCCAATGTCATATCGCCGCTTATCCCGGAAAAACAATCAAAGTAAAGTATCTTCACGAATCTTCCTCCTTTCATGTGCAATCCTGCAATACAAAAACACCGAGGAATCCCCTCGGTATGACGAAATTTGCTATGATTGCTGCGCCAGGCGGTTTATCAAGCTTGCTATATACCCCGCTCCAAAGCCGTTGTCTATATTGACCACCGCCACGCCGCTGGCACAGCTATTGAGCATTGTAAGCAGCGCCGACAAGCCGCCAAAGTTTGCTCCGTATCCCACGCTGGTAGGAACGGCTATGACGGGTTTGTCCACCAACCCTCCCACCACGCTGGCCAGGGCCCCCTCCATGCCGGCTACCGTTATCACCACATTGGCCTGACTAAGGACCTTAACATAGGCCAGCAGCCTGTGAAGCCCTGCCACGCCAACGTCATACACCCTTTCCACCCTATTGCCCAAAACCTCTGCGGTGATGGCCGCCTCTTCGGCAACCGGTAGATCAGAGGTACCTGCGCTCACAACGGCTATCTTGCCCTTTACAAGTGGCACCTCACACCTTTTTACCACAACGATTCTAGCTATTTCATGATACTCGGCATCAGGGGTCACTTCTTTAATGGCCTCATATATTTCATGGCTCACCCGGGTAGCAAGTATATTTCTGTCACCCCTGGACATCATTCGTTCCACAATGGCTTTAACGTGTTCAGGCCTTTTACCCTGACAGTATATCACCTCAGGATATCCGTTTCGCAGCTGGCGGTGGTGGTCCACCTTGGCAAAGCCCAGGTCTTCAAACGGAAGATACCTTAGGGAATCAAGAGCCTCTTCCACCGTGCAACGCCCTTCTTTTACGTCTTCCAGTATGGCCTTAAGGCGCTCAACGTCCATAATTTCCTTCCCCTTTCAAGGCAGTAGCATCAAAAAACTGCTCTGTCAACTGCACAGCAAAGCCCTACGATCCTCACACGCTGGTGCTATAGTTAGGCGCTTCCTTGGTGATATAGATATTGTGGGGGTGGCTCTCCCTGAGCCCCGCATTGGTAATCCTGATAAACTTGGCATTTTTCCTCAGCTCTTCAATGTTACGGGCACCGCAGTAGCCCATGCCAGCCCTCAAACCGCCCATGAGCTGATACACCGTATCGGCCAGCGGCCCTTTAAAGGGCACGCGCCCTTCAACGCCCTCGGGCACCAGCTTTTTAGCGTCTTCCTGGAAGTACCGATCGCTGCTGCCGGCAGCCATAGCGCCAAGGGAACCCATGCCTCGGTACACCTTAAAGCGCCTGCCCTGATAGAGTTCCGTCTCGCCGGGGCTCTCCTCGGTACCAGCCAACAGGTTGCCCACCATCACCACGCTGGCTCCCGCAGCTATGGCCTTAACGATGTCGCCCGAATATTTAATTCCTCCATCGGCTATTATGGGTATACCGTATTTATCAGCTTCCTCAGCGCACTCCATTATGGCCGTGATCTGCGGAACCCCTACCCCCGCCACGACGCGGGTAGTACAGATGGAACCCGGCCCTATACCTACTTTAACGCAGTCGGCGCCGGCCTCTATCAGCTCCCTGGTCGCTTCAGCCGTTGCCACGTTGCCAGCAATGACCTGTAGGTCAGGAAACTTCTTCTTTATCTGCTTCACCATGTTGATGACTCCCACAGAATGGCCATGGGCGGTATCCACCGTTATGACGTCCACCTTGGCAGCTACCAAAGCCTCTACCCGCTCCATGGTATCCCGAGCAATGCCAACCGCAGCGCCCACCAGAAGGCGCCCATTTTTATCCTTGGCCGCATTGGGATATTTGATGGCCTTTTCTATGTCCTTGATGGTTATCAAGCCCTTGAGCATGCCGTTTTCATCTACTATGGGTAGCTTTTCTATTTTGTATTTCCTAAGTATCTCCTTGGCTTGCTCAAGGGTTGTCCCCTCAGGAGCTGTAATCAAGTTTTCGGATGTCATCACTTCTCGTATCTTCTTGGAAAAATCGGTCTCAAATCGTATATCCCTATTGGTGATTATGCCTACTAACTTGCCGTTTTCAGTGATGGGAACGCCTGAAATGTGGTATTTCTCCATTAGAGCCATAGCATCAGAAAGCGAATGGTCGGGCGAAAGGTAGAAAGGATCCACTATCACGCCGTGCTCGGAACGCTTCACCTTATCCACTTGCTCGGCCTGCTCCTCTATGGACATGTTCTTGTGGATGATCCCTATTCCGCCCTCCCTGGCTATGGCAATGGCCATCCTGGCCTCGGTAACGGTATCCATAGCAGCGCTGGCAAGGGGAATATTAAGGGTGATGGTCTTAGTGAGCCTGGTCCTTAAATCCACATCCTTGGGAAGAACCTCCGACCGCTGGGGAACCAGCAGTACGTCGTCAAAAGTCAAACCTTCACCGATAATTTTACTGCTAATGGCTAACACTCCCTTCGCTTTATCATATTAAATATATTATAGCCCATAATGTAATTAAAAGATAGTCTATCAAAATTATAATTACCCTGTCAACCCTATTTCCCTCAAACTCATGGCTAAATCAAATATAGTCCCATAGATCATCCCCTTTAACCCGGCTTATAAGCCTATGCCCGTAAAAGCAGCGAATATAATACAGCAAATATCGCTCGGGTCACCTTATGCATTCACGGGCATAATAGAATAGATATTGCTGCGCAAAGCCAGCCAAATGACCAAACTTTTGCCAGGCAAATTCCTTCACTTGTCTGTTGGTATCACCGCTTTCTGGATAAAAATACTGCATCACCCTTTTGATCCATACATCTACCGGGAAAGCCTCGGTCTTGCCCATAGAAAACAGCAGGACGCAGTCAGCTACCTTAGGGCCAACCCCAGGACAGGCCATAAGCGCTTTATAAGCTTCTTGATAAGGCAATTTGGCCACTTGATCCAGCCGTATTTCACCGCTATCTACCATCTCGGCCGTTTTCTTTATGTAATCGGCCCTGTAACCGCACCCGCAGGCCATAAGCTGTTCGATTGAAGCGCCAGCAAGGTCAGCAGGACTGGGAAAGGTATAAAAATCCCTGTCTCCCCACTCTATCCTCTTACCAAACTCAAAGGCCAGGTTCTCGATAATCTTCTTAATCCTGGGTATGTTGTTATTAGCCGATATTATGAAGGAAATTAGCGCTTCCCATGGATCCTGATTTAAAATGCGTATTCCCCAACCATATTCCATTGCCCTTTCAAGCAATGGATCGCACGACAAAGCATCCTTCACTTGGCCGTAATCTCTTTCCATGTCAAAATAGTGTTTCCAAAATGAGCCATAATCTTCAATAGAAGCATTTTCCAGCAGCACATTTCCCCCATCGTATGACACCCTAATGACCCTATTACCTGCAATTCCCACATAGCCAATCCCATCCCAGTTCCACCTGAAAGCCTGCCCACATTCAAAAATATGAACCGGCGAAAAGTGTTTCACATTTTTTAAGACTATCCCGTAGCTGGTCTCTTTAATCTCCAAAGCCCATCCACCTTCAACGATATATTTTTGAACCCAAAAATAATTTACACTTTATCGCCCCTTTTTTTCAAGATGGCGATAAAGTGTAAACCCCTATTTATCATTCTTTGGATAACCTCTCATGTATTGCCTTTGCAGCCTTTTTGCCGGCTCCCATGGCCAGTATAACCGTGGCAGCACCCGTTACGGCATCTCCACCGGCATATACCCTGTCCTTGCTGGTGGCACCCGTCTCCTCATCCACTATTATGCCGCCCCACTTTTGCACCGCCAAGCCCGGCGTGGTAGAAGCTATAAGGGGATTGGGGCTGGTCCCTATGGCTATTATAACTATATCTACGTCCATTATGAATTCAGAACCCTCTACGGGTATGGGTCTTCTGCGCCCCGATTCATCGGGCTCACCCAATTCCATCCTTATGCACTTCAAACCCTTCACCCATCCATCTTGGCCCAGTATCTCCACCGGGTTGGTGAGCACATCGAATATGACTCCCTCTTCCTTGGCATGATGTATCTCCTCCAATCTGGCGGGCATCTCGGCCTCCGAACGCCTATACACTATGTGGACCTCCTCGGCGCCCAGCCTCAAAGCGCTTCTAGCGGCGTCCATGGCTACGTTTCCGCCGCCCACCACCGCTATCTTCTTGCCCCGTTTTATGGGAGTATGGCTATTGGGAAAGTCATAGGCCTTCATGAGGTTTATGCGGGTCAAAAATTCGTTTGCCGAGTACACGCCGTTCAGATTTTCACCAGGGATGCCCATGAACTTAGGCAAGCCGGCGCCGCTCCCTATAAATACCGCCTTATAGCCCTCTTCCAACAGCTCATCTATGGTGATGGACTTCCCTACTACCACGTTGGTCAAAATCTTTACGCCCAATTTCTTAAGCCCCTCTATCTCCTTTTTAACCAGAGCTTTGGGAAGCCTAAACTCGGGGATACCGTATATCAAAACGCCGCCCGGCTCGTGGAAGGCCTCAAATATGGTGACGTCATACCCCAGCTTGGCCAGGTCGGCAGCAGCCGTCAAGCCAGCAGGCCCTGCACCCACTATGGCCACCTTTTTACCGTTGGGCTTTATATCCACCTCATCATCTACGCCCTTTTCCATGCAGTAATCGGCTACAAACCTCTCGAGCCTGCCTATGGCAACAGGCTCTCCACGCTTGCCCAGCACGCACCTCTGTTCGCACTGGGTCTCCTGGGGGCAAACCCTTCCGCATATGGCGGGCAGGTTATTGGTTTGGCGTATGATCCTAAATGCCTCCTCGATGTTGCCTTCCACCACAGCAGCTATAAACTGCGGGATCCTCACATTTACAGGGCAACCCTCAACGCACATGGGCTTTTTGCACTGCAGGCACCTCTTGGCCTCCTCTACAGCTTCTTCCAATGTATAACCCAGAGCAACCTCATTGAAATTCCTGCGCCTTACCTGGGGGTCCTGTTCCCGCATGGGTACCCTTTTTAAATTCATCGCCATGATTTATTGTTCCTCCTTCTCCATCAATTTGCAGATGTGTTGCTCTTCTTCCCGGTACATACGCTGCCTCCTCATAGCCTCGTCGAAATCCACCAGGTGTCCATCAAAATCCGGACCATCCACACAGGCATAGCGAACCTCACCGCCTACGGTAACGCGGCATCCTCCGCACATGCCGGTACCATCCACCATTATGGGATTCATGCTGACAACGGTATGCACGCCGTACTGTTTGGTGATCTCGGATACCACCTTCATCATGATGAGGGGACCAATGGCTATTACCTCGTCATATTGGTTTCCCTGGTCCAGCAGTTCTTTGAGGACATCCGAAACAAACCCCTTGCGCCCGTATGAGCCGTCATCGGTGGTTATATACAGGTTATCGCATATACCCCTTATTTCCTCCTCAAGAATGAGGTACTCCTTGCTCCTGGCGCCTATTATCACGTCAACGGAAGTACCCTTCTCCCACAGATACTTTATCTGCGGATATAAAGGCGCCACACCAACGCCGCCGCCTATGCACAGCACGCGCTTTAAGCCATCCAGCTCCGATGCTCTTCCCAGCGGCCCCACAAAATCCAGGATGCTATCGCCTTCATTGAGCTGAGCTAAAAGGCGTGTGGTCAAACCGACTTCCTGAAAGATAATGGTAACCCAACCTTGCTGCCTATCGTAATCGGCTATGGTCAAGGGAATCCTCTCCCCTTCCTCTTTCACGCGCAGGATTATAAACTGTCCTGGCATAGCCCTCCGTGCCACAAAGGGCGCCTCCACCTTCATCAGCCATATGGCCGGAGCTAGCTTCTCTTTCCTCAAAATCTTGTACATCTTTCCTTCCTCCTTTATTTGTTTTACTTCGCCTCAAACTACCAGACTCCGCGCCGTGACGTTTACGGCAATTACGTTTATGCCCGTCAATATGTCCACATCCTTTGCCACTGCCGATTGCACTTCTTCCAGCACCACGTGTATCTTATAGCCATATTTCACCGCCACATCGATGTATATTATCAACCCATCATCTCTGCTGGTAAGGCTGGTATTCAAAACCCTCACTACCCCTTCCACCCTCTGAGCGTTGTAGGCCGCAATAGCCTCGATGGCGGTATCGGCAATATAGAACCTGCCCATATAGCTGTAAGTGGGACGCACTACCGTCTTTTCCACAGCTTCCAACCTCTTGTCCTTGCCAGCAATCCTGAATATCTTAAGGGGATCTATGAAATACCCGGAGAAGTCCTTGCGTATCTCAAAGGTGGGCACCGGAATGACGTGCTTGCCTTGTTCATGGCGATATTTTCGTGCCAACCTGATCTCCTGACTGGTTGAAACGTCCTCAATCCTTATGACCTCGTGAACAGGCGGCAATTCCAAGTGTTTGATTATCTTGTCTATCATCTTCATGGAAGTACCGAGGATCAAAATGGAATCAGGCATAACGAGGTTGATGGCCTCTTTTACCTGCTTTGCATGCTCTTCATCCATAAAAAGGGCTCTCCTGACGGCTGCTATCCTTGTGGGCTCCTTTTTGGCCGAAACGCCGGCAACAATCTTGTTGCGCTTTATAAACAGGCCATCGTCGATTATATACTCGATCCCCTTTTCACTGGCCAATGTTAGGGCCTTATAGCTCTTGCCCGTGCCACTTGGGCCTATCAAGGCATAAACCTTCACAGTCTGCCTCCCCTTTTTTTAATCTCCGTCAACGAAGACCAATTGCTGCGCAAAAAATCATTTATCTCCAACGTTGTAATACTCGCAGTACTGGGCCAGAAAGCACTCATGGCATTTGGGCTTCCTGGCGGTGCACACCCTTCTCCCGTGCCGTATAAGCCAGTGATGGGCACTGGACCACTTATCCTTGGGGATGTTTTCCATAAGCTGCATCTCGGTATCCCTCACGTTTGTAGCGTGGGCCAGCCCTAATCTATTGGCTACGCGAAATACATGGGTATCAACAGCAATGGCATCAATCCCAAAGGCATTGCTGGCTACAACGTTTGCAGTTTTCCTACCCACCCCCGGAAGGGTCTGGAGCTCTTTCACATCCCGGGGAACTTGTCCACCGTATTTATCCAGAATAATCTGGCTGGCCTTGATTATATTTCTGCTCTTTGTCTTATAAAAACCGCAGCTGAAAATTTCCTTCTCCAGCTCTTCGGGGGACAGGCGTGCAAAATCCTCGGGACCCGGGTACTTTTCAAAAAGCGTAGACGTAACCTTATTTACCTGCCTATCCGTGCTCTGAGCCGAAAGCATAGTAGCCACCAGAAGCTGAAACGGAGTTTTATATTTGAGCTCTGTAGTGGCTCCTCTATAATGCTTTTCCAATTCATCCAATATTCTTTGATATCTTTCCCTGTCAGTCAACAGAGCCCTTTTCCCCTTTCTCCAACAGAATATCTTTGCATATTATACAATAAATATTGCAATTTACTCAACAGGATATATATGAAAACAACCCATCGTCGTATCAAGCCTTTACAAGCCATACGGACAGCATACCATTAACTGATCGGCCTCCGCCAAATCCCTGCAATAAAATTTTCATGTGGTGCATATAAATTTACTGAATTTACATGTCCTATGAACTTCAATGATATCAAAGATTAAAGATTATGGCACGCATCGAGGGAGGTGGCAAGGTGAAACTATATCACCGCAATGACCATATAGTGCGGTTTAAAAACGGAGATTTGTGGCATTTCTTCCCTCTAAAAGGAAAGGGTATATACCTGCGCTGCATGAAAAAAGGCGGAGGGTGGAGGGATGCCATTGAGCTTGTAGCAAATACTCATGACCACTTTTCGGTATCCATTGACTGCCATGACCACCTGCACCTGATATATCAAGATTACAATGGCGAACTTATATATATGGAATACAACGGAAATAGATGGAACAAGCAGACGCTTCATCGATACGACGCCTCAGCGTACGTAGTGCAATTCCCTACCGTCATCGCTTTTGATCAGCAGGTCCACGCCATTTTCGCTATGCGTACAATCCCACCTACCGGGGTCTGGATCCTATATCACTGCTACAACAAAGGTAACGGATGGATTATAGGAGAGATAACCAGGTACACAGACGGAAAACAGACCAGCCCCTTTTATCTTGACCATGATCGAGGGAATATTCACATGGTTTACCGCAACCTGTACCATAACCAATATCGGTTATTTTACTGCCGTTTTGACGGTGCCCGCAATCGATGGAGCATACCTGAAAACTTAAGCCGCAACCTGGCCGATTGCAACATGCCCAGCATCCTGGTCAAAAACGATAAGCTTCACCTTGCATGGACATCAATAAAAAATTCCAACCTGCAGGTTATGTACCGCAGTTGGTCCCTTAATTCATACTTCAAAGCCGGGTTGGAAAAAGTGAAGCTTCTGTCCAGTCAGGAATCAAACTGTTCGGACCCACAGCTACTTTGGGTGGATGATCTGCTGTGGTGCATTTGGTACCAAAACGGCGATATATACTGCTGCTCATCGCCCGATGAGGGGATAACCTGGACCCAGGCAAAACCACTGGGGTGGTCTCATGTAGACTGCTGCCACTGCATAAAATATTCCAGCAATTATCCCCAAGACCGGTTACACCTTAAAATGCATCGCATATTGGCAAACCTGGAAAACGGCCTAAAAATCCCCATACCAGGAAAACCCAGTGGCCTTTTCCACGACATACACGCTGTAAACATGGAAAATCTGCCTGGGAAATCAACCGTGGATCAACCCTGCAGCGAACACTCCTACCCGTCACAGCAGGTAGATGCGCATTCTTCATCTACAAAGCAAAACAGCACCGCTTCCCTCTCAGCGGCATCCCAAAACTCCTCCCATACCCCACCAGAAGAAACCTTGTGGAAAAATCCCGCTTCTGCGCCGCCAACCACCCATCGGGAGATGGACCATTTAAAACCGGACAACAGCCAGGCTGCTCCCCAAAGCAGCTTTGATGAGGCAAATCCCTCTATTCATGATGCAGCTCTGAATGTGGCACATTACGTAGCAGACAAAAAGTACAGTACACCTCTACCACATGCACAGCGGCCAGAAACCCAATTGAAAGGCACCTCCATGGAACCGGGCAATACAAGGCCAGAGCACCACCGCACTTATGAAAATGCTGAACAGACGACTACGGACCAGGCCTTATCAGACAGCACGGCAAATCACGTGCTGGCCTTAATACAGAAGATGAACAGGGCAAATGAGCTAAGAACGGTGGTTCAGGGGCTCCTCGGCAAAAACCAATCGGAGCAGGACAGCGTCCATTACCTTTGCCAGCTTGATATCATGTTGAATTCCTGTATTAAGAAAGCCGAAGAAATCCAGGCTGAAAACCAGGCCATCATGAGGGAGATCGACGCGCTGCGAAGGCGCTCCATAGAAAATCAGCGGCAATGGGAGATCTTTCTGGAACAATTTGAAGCAATAAAAGAGCTGCTTGAAAAAAAACTAAAAACGGGATTTTTAAGAAAAATCATAGGCTAAGGTCGTAATTATTTTGAAGGGGGACTTAATAGTGATATACATGGACAATGCAGCCACTTCTTGGCCAAAACCCGAATCGGTCTATAGGGCGGTTGTGGATTGCATGAAAAATTACGGGGCTAATCCTGGCCGTTCAGGGCATAAGATGGCCATACAAGCGGGAAAAATACTGCTCCGTACCCGTGAACTTCTGTGCCAACTCTTTTCCATAGATGACCCCTTCCAAATGATATTTACCCTCAATGCCACCGAAAGCCTGAACCTGGCCATCAAAGGTTGCACAAAGCCGGGCGACCACATCATCACCACCACGATGGAACACAATTCGGTGGTTCGCCCGCTCAAGGAGCTGGAAAAGTATGATATAAAAACCACCTATGTCAGGGCCGACAGTCAGGGGCGCATCGACCCTGATGACATAAAAAAGGCCATTCGACGCAATACACGCCTCATCGTTACCACCCACGCTTCTAATGTGACGGGCACCCTGATGCCCATAGATGAAATAGGTAAAATCGCAAGGGAACACGGCATACTGTATTTGGTAGATGCTGCACAAACCGCCGGCATAATACCTATCAACCTCTCAAAGCTGCCCGTAGATATGATGGCCATGCCGGGGCACAAAGGATTGCTTGGCCCTCAAGGAACCGGCGTGCTCTATATCGCTCCCCATGTAACCTTAAAGCCGTTAAAGGAAGGGGGTACTGGAAGTCAGTCTGAAAACCTGTATCAACCCGAATTTGCCCCTGACAGGTACGAATCGGGAACGCAAAATACTCCCGGAATTGCCGGCCTTGGGGCAGGAATCAGCTACATACTACAGCGGGGCCAAAATGAACTGCTGGCCCACACCAACAGGCTGGAAAAATTCTTTTTGGAAGCTGTATCCCTAATCCCCGGCGTAAAGCTCTACGGCCCTACAAACATGGATGAACGAATTAGTGCCATCTCCATAAATATAAAGGATTTCGACTCGACCTACATCGCGAGCTTATTGGATGAAAGGTATGACATCGCCACCCGAGGCTCTCTTCACTGCGCTCCCCTGGCCCATCAAACCATAGG
>NZ_VSCO01000102.1:0-6540 GCF_047459465.1 Caldicoprobacter sp.
CCCGAGGTCCCTCAAACTATGATTGTGAATTTCAGTCGAAAAATTAACGGCATGGATATACTTGGGGTAAACCGGCTGTCCGTATTTATTGGAGACAAGGGAGAAGTTCTCGGAATCCATAATTCATTAAGGGATTGGAAACCCTACCGCATATTCCCTCTCAAGTCCATACAACAAGCTTTTGGAGAACTTCAGGCTGGAAAAGCTTCAATTTCAATCGAAGGTGACGCTTCTAAGGGAACTGTAAAGGAGGTTTACCTGGCATACTACCAATATGGCCTACCTGCTGAACAAAAATATCTGCAACCAGTTTATGTTTTTGAAGGAGTAGCAAGCTCGGATGGCATACAAAAACCCTTTGTGGCTTATGTCCCATCCATTCCCGACTCTTATATTGAACATCCTTAATCCAACCAACGACTTCAAACGGCCACGGTTAATCTCTCAGATAAATTAGGTTTACAAAACACTACGAAGGTCACAATTGAAAGCATTGAAACAAACTCCACTTACGTCGTTGCCCCGCTTTTTTATGTGCGTCCCGCATGGGATATAAGGCTGCTTAAAGCAACGTTGTATCTAACATCGGTGAAATAACAAGGCAGCGCGCATCATACACGCTGCCAGTTCCGCTTAAGAAAACAACTGCATTCCTTTTTCTCAAAATTAATATATCATTTTAAAGCTCGGGCTATGGTTCCTCCACCGACCACTACATCGCCCTGATAGAACACGGCAGCCTGTCCAGGGGTTACGGCCCTCTGGGGCTCATCGAATACCACCCTGAGCTTGTCGTCCTCCTCCGGATATATCGTGGCCGGTGCCTCCTTTGCCGTGTACCTAATCTTGACGCTCACCCTCATAGGCTCATCGATGCTGGGCACCGAAATGAGGTTTATGTCTTCCACAACCATGCCCCTGGAAAAAACCTCATCATGCCGCCCCAAGACAACGGTGTTTGTCTCCGGGTCTATTGCCACCACGTACATAGGCTCTCCCAGAGCTATGCCTAAGCCCCGCCTCTGACCAATGGTATAATGGACTATGCCCTTATGCTTGCCCAGGATATTGCCCTGGGTATCCACGAAATATCCCGGGGGGATGGGCTTTGAAGCCCTCTCCCTCACAAATTTAGCGTAATCGTTGTCCTTTACAAAGCATATCTCCTGGCTGTCGGGCTTATTGGCCGTCCTCAAACCTAACTGGCGCGCTATCTGCCTTACTTGCTCTTTGGTATAGTTTCCAATAGGCATTAAGGTGTGCTCCAGCTGATACTGGGTCATGGTGTACAGGGCATAGGTCTGGTCCTTTGTCGGGGTGGCCGACTTCTTAAGCAGATAACGGCCCCGCTGCTGGTCATATTCTATGCGGGCATAATGCCCGGTAGCAACGTAATAGGCATCGAGGGCCATAGCCCGCCTGAGCAGCTCTTCGAATTTGATGCGCCTGTTGCACATTATACATGGATTAGGCGTACGGCCCCTCAAGTATTCATCCACAAAATAGCATATGACTTCCTTGTCAAACACCTGCTGAAAATTCATCACATAAAAAGGGATGCCCAGCTGATTGGCCACCCGCCGTGCGTCCTCAACGGCGGAAAGGGAGCAGCATCCTCCCTCCCTTTCAACCATCTCTGGGTCATCGCTGGGCCATATCTGCATGGTCACCCCTATAACCTCATAGCCCTGCTCCTTCAACAGATAGGCGGCTACAGAGCTGTCCACTCCGCCGCTCATCCCTACGACCACACGATTCTTGTTCATGAATTCACCTGCTTACTCTGTTGCTTTCTCTTGTAATCCTCAATAGCCGCCTTTATGGCCTCTTCGGCCAGCACCGAACAGTGCATCTTTATGGGCGGCAGGCCATCCAGGGCCTCGGCCACGGCTTTGTTGGTAATCTCCAGAGCTTCATCCACCGTCTTACCCTTTATAAGCTCGGTGGCCATGCTGCTGCTGGCAATGGCGGCACCGCAGCCGAAGGTCTTAAACTTGACATCCACTATTCTATTATCCCTTATTTTCAAAAATATCTTCATGATATCGCCGCACTTGGCGTTGCCTACCTCACCGATTCCATCGGCATCTTCTATTTCTCCCACATTTCTGGGATTCATGAAGTGGTCCATAACCTTTTCGCTATACATATTGTTTACCCCCTTTTTGTTGTACGAATAGCGGAGACATCTCCCTCAACCTGTTCACAATGCCGGGTAGTACCTCCAGCACATAGTCTATGTCTTCATCGGTATTGTCATCGCCCAGCGTCAACCTCAGCGAACCATGGGCGATCTCATGCGGCAACCCTATGGCCAGCAGCACATGAGAAGGGTCCAGCGACCCCGACGTACAGGCCGAACCGCTGGATGCCGCAATGCCCTTCATGTCAAGGCTGAGCAGCAGCGATTCTCCCTCTATAAATTCGAAGCTGAAGTTGGCATTGCAGGGCAAGCGCTTGGTCGGATGGCCGTTGAGGCGTACATACTCTATATTGTTCAACACTCCGGATATCAGCCTATCCCGCATGGCAGTAAGCCTTTTGCTGGTCTCCTCCAGATTGGAAGTAGCCAGCTCTATGGCCTTGCCCAAGCCCACAATGCCAGGCACGTTCTCAGTACCAGCCCTCCTGTTGCGCTCCTGAGCCCCCCCGTGCATGAATGGATGGAGCTTTACCCCTTTCCTGATGTAAAGAGCTCCTACGCCCTTGGGACCATAAAACTTGTGAGCCGATAAGGATAGGAGGTCTATGTTCATATCCTTTACATCGATGGGTACCTGGCCTACCGCCTGTACCGCATCGGTATGGAAATATATGCCTCGCTCCCTGGCTATCTGGCCAATCTCTTTGATGGGCTCTATGGTACCTATTTCGTTATTGGCAAACATCACGCTTATGAGTATGGTCTTATCAGTAATGGCTTCCTTAACCTGCTCGGGATCAACCAGACCATAGCTATCAACCGGCAGATAGGTCACCTCAAAGCCCATCTTCTCTAAATACTGACAGGTATGGAGCACGGCATGGTGCTCTATAGAGGTGGTGATTATATGGTTCCCCCGATCCTTATTGGCCAACGCTACGCCCTTGATGGCCCAGTTATCGGATTCGGTCCCGCCAGCAGTGAAGTAAATCTCCTCAGGAGAGGCGTTAAGGGCGGCAGCTGTCCTCTCTCTGGCAAGGTCCACAGCCTTTCGGGCTTCACGGCCAAAGCTGTGAACGCTGGAAGGATTGCCATAAACTTCTTTAAAATAAGGCATCATCTCTTCGAGCACTTCTTGCTTGGTATAGGTTGTAGCTGCATGGTCCATATAGATTCTTCTTTGCATACTCAAGCACTTCCTTTCAGTAAGGTTTTAACATGGGCATTCTTGACTTTGGTATATATTATGTCCTGACTGGTGTCTTCACTAATTCACATATATAGCTGCTTAATCAATCTGAAGCTTCCACATTAAAGCTGGAATAATGGTCTCTTCATCCACTCTCAATCTTCATTTTTCGCTTTTCGCTGATGCAACCTCTTGTAATCCTCTATCATATCCTGCAGGGTTATGGAATCCACTACCTGATTTATGCTGTCCCTGATCCTCTCCCATACCAGGCGGGTGACGCAGTACTCGGCTTTTTCGCAATTGGTCTCCTCATCTTCTATCACGCAATCGACTGGGGCCATGGATCCCTCCAGACTCCGTATTATGTCTCCCACAGTTATCTTGTCCGGCGAGTCGCTCAGCACATACCCACCCTGTGCCCCGCGAACGCTCTTTACCAGGCCAGCCTTGCGCAGGCCCGCCATCAGTTGTTCAAGATAAGCCTCCGAAAGGCCCTGTCGTTCAGCGATGCTCTTTATGGAGACAGGCTCGTCCGAAGAATTGAGTGCCAGGTCGAACATTGCTTTTACCCCGTATCGCCCCCTTGTGGAAAGTCTCATCCTTTACCACCCCTTTAAAACCGAGTAATTTACTCGGCTTTCTTATGGTTACAAAATAGCATACCTTAGTAATTTTGTCAAGATTAAGGTCAATAAATTTTTATCTGAGCTTTTCCAGTATTTTCTTTATGTTCGCCTCCCACCCGGAATCCTTTGGGAAGTAATACCTGACGCCTTCCAGCTCAGGAGGCAGGTACGGCTGTTTGGCCCGAGCATGAGGATAGTCATGGGAGTACTTGTACCCCTTGCCGTGTCCCAGCTCCTTAGCTCCCGGGTAACTGGAATCTCTCAAATGAATGGGAACCCTACCCACATTCTTGGTACGAACGTCCTCCAAGGCTTTTTCTATGCCCATATAGGCAGAGTTTGACTTGGGCGAGCATGCCACATACAAGGCCGCCATGGCCAGTATTATCCTGCCTTCCGGCCATCCCACGCGCTCCACCGCCTGAGCCGCTGCCACCGCCACCTGAAGTGCGGTTGGGTTTGCCAGTCCCACATCCTCGGCCGCTGCAATTATGATACGCCTGGCAATAAATTCGGGCTTTTCTCCCGACTCCACCAGCCTGGCAAGCCAATGCAGCACGGCATCGGGTTCCATGTAGTTTCGCATGCTCTTTATAAAAGCACTGACAACGTCATAATGATTGTCCCCATCTTTATCATACTTTATAGCCTTCTGTTGTATACATTCCTGCGCAACTTCAAGGTCGATGTATATCTTTCCATCCTCACGGGGTGGGGTGGTCAAAGCAGCAAGCTCAAGAGCGTTCATGGCCACCCGGGCATCGCCATCGCTCAACCGCACTATGTGGTCGATGGCCTCCTCGGTAATCACAATGGGATACTCGCCCAGGCCTCTTTCCTTGTCCTTCAGGCACCTATCGATGATAATCCGTATCTCCTCGGGCGACAGGGGCTCAAACTTGAATATGGTGGATCGGGACAAAAGCGCTTTGTTAACCTCAAAATAAGGGTTTTCGGTAGTGGCGCCTATGAGGATGATGGTGCCGTCCTCCACAAAGGGAAGCAATACATCCTGCTGCGCCTTATTGAGGCGGTGGATCTCATCAAAGAATAGAATAACCTTTCCTTTGGGATTTAACAGGTAATTTCTTGCCTCATCAGCTACCTCACGAATCTCCTTTACCCCCGCGGTTACAGCATTCAATTTTTTGAAAGGGTACTTGGTCTCCTTAGAAATTATGTAAGCAAGGGTGGTCTTGCCGGTACCCGGCGGCCCATAAAATATGGCCGAAGTAAGCCTATCGCTCTTTATGGCCCTATAAAGCAATTTGCCCTTGCCAATTATGTGCTGCTGCCCCACAAATTCCTCCAGAGTTTCTGGCCTCATCCTGGCTGCTAAAGGCATATTCTTATCCATCTCGCCTCAATCCCTTTTTTATTTTGTGATATGTTGCTCAATATATGAATTACCGCTCTCATGGAAGCGGTCAATTTACAATAAAATTTTAACACAACAGCTTAAAGTTTTCATCTAAAAACATATGGGTATAAAAGTGTGCTTTACTAAATGGATTTGTCCACCTTTGCACATAATCGCCCTTGAAAAACAAAAAAGATGATCTTTTTCAAGACCATCTTTTTCGTCCCCTTAACGTACTCTATCTCAAAACCCCATGATCGTATAGCGGATAGCGCCTGCATAGCCCATCCACTATGCCCAGCACCTCTTCCCTGTTTTTCTCAAAATCCCCCAGAGCCAGGGAAATGGCTCGAGCAATCTGCCGCATATCCTCCTCTTTCATACCCCTGGTAGTGACAGCTGGAGTACCCAGGCGGATGCCGCTGGTGACAAACGGGCTTTGCGGATCATTAGGAATGGTATTCTTGTTAACGGTTATCCTCACGCTATCCAGCATCTTTTCGGCATCCTTACCCGTTATGCCGCGATTACGCAAATCGACCAGCATCAAATGGTTATCGGTACCACCAGAGACGAGATTAAACCCTTCTTCCATAAGACCATTGGCCAAAGCCTGGGCGTTGTTTATGATCTGCTTCTGGTACTCCTTAAACTCGGGCTTTAAAGCTTCGCCAAAGCATACAGCCTTGGCCGCTATAATGTGCATAAGAGGCCCTCCCTGGGTGCCGGGAAAAATAGCCTTGTCAATCAGTTTTGCATACTTTTCCTTGCAGAGTATCATGCCACCCCTGGGGCCCCTCAAAGTCTTGTGGGTAGTCGTAGTCACAAAATCAGCATAAGGTACTGGATTCGGATGCAATCCCGCGGCTACCAGCCCCGCGATATGGGCCATGTCCACCATCAAATAAGCCCCAACTTCGTCGGCTATCTCCCGGAACTTCTCAAAATCTATGACCCTGGGATATGCGCTGGCTCCTGCCACGATGAGCTTAGGTTTAAACTCCCTGGCCAGACGCCTGACCTCGTCGTAATCGATATAACCGGTGTCGGCATCAACCCCGTAGGAGACAATCTTAAAATATTTACCCGAAATGTTTACAGGGCTACCGTGGGTCAAGTGCCCGCCGTGAGCCAGGTTCATACCCATAATGGTATCCCCCGGTTCCAGCACCGCAAAGTATACAGCCATGTTAGCCTGATCCCCTGAATGGGGCTGAAC
>NZ_VSCO01000103.1:0-6525 GCF_047459465.1 Caldicoprobacter sp.
CGCACACATGGGTCTCCATACCGCATATCATCACCTTTTTACGCCCCAATTTGGCAAGCTCCGAGGCAACCTCCGGGGTGTATGCCGAAAAGGACAGCTTCTCAAAGGCATGGAAATCACCCAGCATATCGCTCAGTTCCTTTACGGTTTTCCCTAGTCCCTTGGGATACTGTTCGGTCACTATGATGGGTATGCCAAGCCGTTGAGCTGCAGAGATGAGGATTTGGGCATTGCGCACTACCTGCTGGCGCCTTTCCATCACAGCTGCCAGCCGCTCCTGTATATCTATGACCATCAAAACGCTTTCTTCCCTGGTAAGCTCAAACCTATCCACACCAAGCACCCCTTTTAAAACTGCATCAGCAGTATAAATAAAAAGTACCAAGACCTTCTAGGCCTTGGTACCATGGTGAGCCATCAGGGACTCGAACCCCGGACACCCTGATTAAGAGTCAGGTGCTCTACCAGCTGAGCTAATGGCCCATCTCAATCATCAAGCAGGAATAATTATAATCCATCACACATGATAAATTCAATACACATATTCGTTGCATATAAACCGTATAAAATAGTAATACGAATATACCTAAAAATTTCTCGCTTTTACTTTATATTTCTCTCAATTTCTATTAAATACCCTTTTACAATCTTAAACATAGTTTTCCCTGCGGCCGCGCTTTACAAACTCATCGCAGGCATATTCCTGCCATTTTGGCTCCAGGCCAATAGAGGCATTGTCAGAATAATAGCCCGCGATAAAGCCGCCCCTACCCTTCCACAGCTTATCCAGCAGTTCCCTGGCCTCGGCCCTTATCTTCTCTTCATCCTTGGTCTGCAGCGTCTTTTGGATGTCCACTGGACACCAGAAGGTAATCTTGGCCTTTTCCTGATAGGATGCCAGATTATCGATCCCGTGCAGGGTCGGCTGATCAAACTGCAGCAGGTCAATGCCCGCTTCGATAAGGCCAGGGATTATGGCGCCTATGGCACCGCAAGAATGCATGAAGACCTTTATGCCACACTCATGGGCTACGTCGCACAGCCGCTTAAAGCGCGGATAAAACTCCTGGTACCACAGCTTGGGGTTTATAAGAAGCTGGGTCTGAGAGCCCCAATCTTCCGGGAACATCACGCTATCGACGCCAGCCTTGGCATAATTGACGATCATATCACCAGCATATCGTCAATCTTATCATGTAGCTTGTGTATTTTCTCGGTCTCCAGCATCAACTTGACGAGGTAGTTTTCGAGCTTGAAAAGCTTCCTAGCTATGTTAAAAGTAAAACCGGGCATCCCCCCTATTATCCACTTATCGGGATGCTTTTGCTTGCACTCCTTCACGGGTAAATAATCATCGGGGTTTGAAAAATCGGGAAACTCAAAATCGGTGTAATCCTCGACATCCTCCAGTACGCCCTTTACCACTTCACCCTTGGAGGTAGAGTCAAGCCTTGCCCACGTATTGCCCCACTCATCGGTCCTCTCCCAGCGGTTTTCGCCCACCTTCTTCCAGCCGGTGGCATAGGTTTTCACGGTATTGCCGCACCATACTAGATCCGAACCCCAGAAGGACCTGGCAACCCTTTCTGGGTTATCATAGTTCAGCGTCCTTATAACTATCTCCCTGGAATCCATAAGTCTCTCCCCTTTTAAACTCATTTGCTCAATTCCCTTAAAAGCGCCAAAGCAATCGGCGCTTCCCTGTCAACATCCTCAATGCGAGCCTCTATGCTTATGCGCCCCTGATACCCAATTTCCTTCAATCTTTCAAAGAAGGTATCATATATATCCTCCGTTCTTTCAAGAGGGCATACCCGTCCATTGCTGTTGGCTATATGGAGATGCACCAGATGGTCGGAGGCACTCAGCAGCGCGTCCATGTCCTCATTTTCCCTGCGCATGTGGTAAAAATCGGCCAGCAGCTTCACGTGGTCGTGAGCAACATCCCTGACAAAATCCACGCCTTCCTTCACCGAATTTAAAACGTTGGTCTCCGATCAACACAGGAGGGCCTATCGCTTCATGATTAATAGGTTCCTTCCACGTCCAAAACCCTATCTTCTTTATTATTGCCTTTGAACCTAGAGGTCTGTATCCTTTCCTTTAGCTTCTCATAGAAGAGGTCCTCGTCAAACGGGATTTCCACCCACTCATCCAACCACGATGAGAGATGTATAGCATTTGATATGGTCAGGCCGTTGATCCCCTCTACGCCAGGCGCCAAAAGCGGGGTACCCTTAAGTATGGCATTTACCCAGTTTGCGGTAATTCCCCTATGGGCCGTTTCAGTGCCCGGCGTCGGGACCTCGCACTTCCAGCACTCGGGTGCACCAAAACCGCCCTTGTATTCCCTGTTAAACTGCCTTTCGGGAACGCGCAGGCGCCAGAAGGTAAGCTTTCCGTCCTCCACCACTATCTTGCCACGATCCCCGGAAATCTCCCAGCGGTTGGTCCCGGGCGCTTCGCCAGTGGTGGTTATAAACAGGCCTGTAGCACCATTTTCGTATTCCATATAGGCGGTGACGTCATCCTCGACCTCTATGTCATGGTACTTGCCGTAATAGCAAAAACCTCTCACCCGTTTCGGCATCCCGCATATCCACTGCCACAGGTCAAGATTGTGGGGGCATTGATTTATGAGCACGCCGCCGCCTTCCCCGGCCCAGGTGGCCCGCCAACCACCCGAATCATAATAGCTCTGCGAACGGTACCAATTGGTGATGATCCAGATGATGCGCTTGATCTCGCCCAGCTCACCCGACTTTATAAGGTCCCTCAACTTCTGGTATACGGGGTTGGTCCTCTGGTTGTACATGATGCCAAAGACCTTGCCGCTCTTTTGGGCCACCTCGTTCATTTCCCTTACCTGCTTTGTATAAACCCCAGCGGGCTTCTCGATGAGCACGTGCAGCCCCCGCTTAAAGGCGCTGATGGCCAAAGGCGGGTGATCGTAATGGGGCGTGGCGATGATGACGCCATCCACCGTCCCCGACTCAAACATGGCCTCGGCGTTATCGAATAGCTTAATGTGCTGTCCCAGGTTGTTCTTGGCCCATTCAAGCCTCTTGGGATTTATATCGCACACGGCAGTAAGCTCAGCGTTGGGTATATCCCCAGCTGCCAAATACTTGGCATGGGCCGTACCCATGTTTCCTATGCCGACGACGCCTATCCTCACTTTATCCATGGTTTATGCCCTCCCTTCAATCTCCGACAGTATTTTCTTCAACGCATTTGCGGCAACGCCAAACAGCCTTGGCCCGCCCTCCGGCAGGTTTGGATCCACCATGCCTTGCTCCAATTGCTCAAGCCCTGCAAACTTGCCCAGATGGGGTTCTATGGACAAAAAGCCTTCATAGCCCATATCATACAGCTCGGCAAGTATATCCTTTACCCTGGCATCGCCGTATCCCGCAGGCACCACGCTGTGGTTGCTGTATAGAGCATCCTTGATGTGCATGTAAGCTATGTAGTCCTTCAGCAGGTTAAATGCATGGGGGTAGGTCTCCACGTCGCACTGCACGAAATTGGCCGGATCAAACGTGAACCTCACATAATCGCAGCCCAATGCCTCCATGAGGTCGAGACAGCGTTCGGCGGTATCGCCGTAAATGCCCTTTTCGTTTTCATGGAGCAGGGTAAGCCCCGTCCCACGAGCTACCTTTATAAACTCCTCCCACCTGCGCAGCACTTCATCCCTGTACTTTGCAGGGTCATCTCCCCGTGGGATATAGAAGCTGAACATCCTGATATAGCCTGTTTCCAATATCTTGGCGATTTCGATGGTGTGCTTAAACAGCTCAAGGTGCGGCTGAAAGTCGTCCAGTATCCCTATCTTGCCTATGGGAGAACCCACAGCCGAAACCTTAAATCCCCTCTCATCCAGCTTCCTCTTTATATCCTTTACCTCATCTAACGAATACTCGACGATGCTCCTTCCGTATACTCCCCTCATTTCTATGTACCCAATGCCGTGTTGTTCCAGTACGTCCATCTGCACCTTCAAATCAGGATCAATCTCATCGGCAAAAGCTGAAAGTAAAAATTTGCTCATCCTCCTCGCCTCCTCAATCAACGGTATTTTGAAGCTCAAGGGTTAAGCCCCAGCTTCTTGAGGTTGTTGAGGCTTATGGCCAGGCTCTCAAATGGATCCCTCTGGCATACATCCTGTTCCACCATGGCCCACTCAACGCCCGTCTCAACGCAGGCATCTATGATGTCGGGCCAATTGAGGTTGCCCTCGCCCACCTCTGTCATCACCTGCTGTCTGTTGCTATCAACGCCCATGTCCTTAAAATGAACCACCTTCATCCTTCCCTTGACCTTCTTGATCCACTCAACGGGGTTAGCGCCTCCGGCCTGTACCCAGTATGTATCAATTTCAAAATCAAACACTTCCGGATCAGTTTCATTGAGAAGGATTTCCAAACCTGTCACTCCATCAAATTTCATAAACTCGAAGTTATGGTTGTGGTAGATAAACCGTAATCCGTTATCCGCCAATACACGGGCAATCTCCGATGCCTCTTTGGCGAATTTCACGTATCCTTCAGCGCTTTTAGCATATTCGGGTGGCATGGCTCCTAGACCTACATACTTGCAATTCCACAGCTTATGCTGTTCAATTACTCCCTGCAAGTCATTTTTCAATCTGTCGTATCCTATGTGAGTAGCGCAAATAGTCAGACCTTCCGCATCCATGATATCCTTTACTTTGTGAGGATCTACAGGACCAAACGCTGATACCTGGACGGCATTGTATCCTATCTCCTTTATCTTTTTCATGCTGGCAGCGATGTCTTCAAGCGTCTTGGTAAACTGCCTGATGGTATACAACTGAGCCCCTACCCTTGGCTTATTCATAGAAATCCCTCCAATTTAAAAACCCTTCAATTTCAATTGATGTTTATCACATTCCCTGTAGAAGAGGACTTATAAATACCGTCAATTATCTTTAAGGACTCCATAGCCTCTTCAACAGAGATAATGAGCGCTGGATTGCCGCTTAACACCGCTTGATAAAATTCATTAATTAAAACTGCATGGCTTTTGCCCCAGTAAGACTTATATGGCGTATCTCTGACCTTTTCATTGACTATACACCTGCAGCTATTATCCTGCTCCATAATCAGCGTGCCATCGTAAATCCTCAGCCTACCTTTCTCACAGTCTATCTCAATCTCCACAGGTGAATTGGTAGTATAACAGTTGGTAGCATAAAAAATGCCCCGCGCTCCGTTTTTAAAAAATAAAATAGCATTAGCAGTATCCTCCACCTCGATCACATCACCTAGAAGATAAGTAGATACATTTCCCCTTACAGCCTTTACCCCCCCGCCCAACCACTGCATAAGATCAAGGGTATGAATAGCCTGATTTATGAGCACGCCGCCACCCTCTGTGGCAAACCGCCCTCTCCATCCGCTTTGGGTATAATATTCCTTGGTTCTAAACCAGGTTACTAACCCCTTTATTCCTTTGACAGCTCCTATTACGCCACTGTCTATGATTTCTTTAGCCTTTTGAGCCTCAAGATTAAAGCGATTTTGAAAGCATACCCCTATATAACGCCCATGCTTTTTACTCTCTTGCACCATTTCCTGCGCTTGGCTTACAGATATGGCAACCGGCTTTTCAACCAAGACGTGTTTACCAGCTCTTACAGCTTCAATGGCCATAGAAGCGTGCAAGTAATGAGGTGTGCATATATGTACCACATCTACTTCATCATCATTAATAGCTTCCAGATAATCGACGTACCATCGACATCCGTATTTTGCTGCAGAGGCCCGGGCCCGCTCTTCAACTATGTCAACCACGCATACCAGGCGGCCCAGCTCGCTCGCAGCTATGGCATCCGCATGCACCCGATGTATACTGCCGCAGCCTATAATGGCTGCCCCCAACCTTTTCATGTATATTTCACCTCAAAAAGGGGTACCCCCTCAGATTTTAGAAGGAAATACATTATTAACTTGTAATTTAGGAAACCGATTACCTTTTATTCTAATTCTAACCAGATTTTAATCTTTTGTCAATACAAATACAAAAATGTGTTGTTATATCATAAGTTCATCGTTTTCCTTGTTCTCAACAGCGATAGCCTCAAGATATGGTACTTTTTCGAACTCTTAGCTCATTTCTTCAAGCATCTGACTAACCCTTTCGAACCCTGTTCGGCCGCTGTTATATACGGGTACCGGCATATCTGTAAGATACGGTTCTAATACAGACATTGATACCTGGGCCATACAAATTGCATCAACCCTCTTTGAAAGGTCATTCAACGCCCCCAAGAGCATTTCATTGTGCTTCGCAGTGTTACCTGCACGCAATACCTTATTGGTGATTATGTGCATCAAAACATCTTCAATATAATGTATTCCGGGCATCTTAATTATAATTATAAAATGATTCATCGTCCGTGTTAAGATTGCGTAAAAAATAAAAAACCTGGCTTTTGACCAGGTTTTTAAAATTGAACTCCGGCGACGACCTACTCTCCCAGAGGGTCTCCCCTCTAGT
>NZ_VSCO01000104.1:0-6491 GCF_047459465.1 Caldicoprobacter sp.
AGCATTTCTTTTTGTGCCATGTTGAACATCTCCTCTTTCATGGATGACATATCAGGATAGTTTCAATCATAACATTATTACAGAAATAATAAACAAATTTTAAAAAACCATATTGACAGTTTCAATTAATCATGCTATTATAATTATGCATACGGTTGCACAAACTCAATGCTGTCACATGTAATACCATAATCCACCATAGTAAAAAATGTTTTATTGTGCCTATTTTGCTAAGAGATCATATTGTTAAATTTTTTGTTGAGTTGAAGCAAGGTATTGGCACCAAGAGAAGGGTAAAAATTGCAATTAGTGCAATCGGTTGCACAAGGTCCGATTGTGATAGGTTAGGGTGTCAGTTGGGGAGGATAAATATGAATTTCCACGCTGTCTATCATAGGCCAAAAGGGAATTTTGCTTATGCTTATGATGAAGCCACTATACATATTCGCTTGAGGACGGCAAAGCAGGATGTTGAGGAAGTCAATATAGTATACGGCGACAAATATGATTGGCCAAAAGAACGTTATGAGAAACCCATGAGAAAGATTTATTCAGATCACCTCTTTGATTATTGGCAAGCGAATGTAGTCCCTCCATTTAAGCGTTTGTGTTATATATTTGAGCTAAAATCCAAGGGGCGCAAGTACTGGTATACCGAATATGGATTTTATGATCAGCCAGTTTCAGAAATAAACATGATGTTCCAGTATCCGTATATCAATAAAGGTGATATTTTCAACACCCCTGAGTGGGTTAAGGATGCAGTTTTTTACCAAATTTTTCCCGAGCGATTCGCCAATGGAGATGTCAGTAATGACCCTGAAGAGGTTGAATCCTGGGGCAATAGGCCTACGGCTTTCAACTTTTTTGGAGGGGACCTTAAGGGTATTATACAGCATCTGGATTATTTAATTGAGCTGGGTATCGATGCTATATATCTGACGCCCATATTCGAAGCCCCAAGCAACCATAAGTATGATACAAAGGATTACATGAAAGTGGATCCCCACTTCGGTGACAATGACACCTTAAAGGAGCTCGTGTCAAGATGCCATCAAAAAGGTATAAGGGTAATACTGGATGCTGTCTTCAATCATTGCGGATATTATTTCCCTCCTTTTCAAGATGTGATAGAAAAAGGGCCCAAGTCCAAATATTGGGACTGGTTTTATATACATGATTATCCTATCAAGACTCATCCTAGACCCAATTATGAATGTTTTGCCTTTGAATATCGCATGCCAAAGCTCAACACTCAAAACCCGGCGGTTAAGGAGTATCTTTTGGGAGTGGCTGAATTTTGGACCAGGGAATTTGACATAGATGGATGGCGTTTAGATGTAGCCAATGAGGTGGACCACGCTTTTTGGCGGGAGTTTAGGAGATTGATAAAGGCCATAAAACCCGACGCTTATATTGTGGGCGAGGTATGGCACGATGCCGGACCATGGCTACAGGGGGATCAATTTGATGGCGTGATGAATTATCCCTTTGCCGAAGCGGTCATTGATTTTTTCTGCAAACGTACCATAGATGCCGAACAATTTGCCAATACACTCAATATGTGGAGGTTCAGATACCCTGATCAAGCCAATCAAGTGCTGCTCAATATTGTGGATAGCCATGATACCCCCAGATTGTTGAACATGTGCAGGGAAGATAAGAGGCTCTTTAAACTTGCTGTATTGTTTCAAATGACGTATGTGGGCGTACCGTGTGTGTATTATGGCGACGAAATAGGAATGACAGGGGGAAATGACCCTGACTGTAGAAGGACCATGATATGGGATAAAGAAAAGCAAGATAAGGAGCTGTTGGAGTTTTATAAGCAGTGTATAGCTTTGAGAAAGGAGCATAAGGCCCTACGGAGGGGAGAATGTAGCTTTCTGTATGCCCATGACTATCAATTGATCATGCAGCGTTCTATGGAAGAAGAGGAGATAATTGTAGCTTTTAACGTTAGCGACAGTCCCTTTGAAATGGATTTAGTGTATAGAGATAAACATTATTCCATCGCCATAGGACCTTACAGCTATGATATCATCATCGACAAAAAGGAATAGGAGTTGAGGCGATTTGCAAAAGAATTTACGCATATCAAAGCCAACCTTAGCAAGCGCTGTAATAGGGAACAGAAGGATGTTGGCCTCGATGACATCAAACGGCCAAATACATAGGTTGTGGTGGCCTAGATTGGATGTGTATCAGCAAGTAGAAGAGTGGAATTTTGCGATTTCTATAGAGGGGTACACCAACTTACTGTGGCTCCACGATGAAACAGAATGGGATTTTACTCAATCTTATCTGGAAGATTCACCTGTGGTACTGACAAATGCCATACATAAAGTATTGCCCTTGGGCTGGGAATTAAAGGATTTTGTGCTCATTGATCGAGATGTGTTGGTAAGGCGGTGGCGTATCAAAAACCTTTCGGGGCAAACGGTTTCACTCAAACTGTGGCAATATTCTGACTTTGCTATAAACGATCGCGTCAGATATAACACCACTAAATATTTGAAGTATATAGATGGCCTGTTGCACTACCAGGCCGATACCGTCATAGCCCTATTTAGCAATAGGAGGGCAACAGCCTTTCAATGTGGTGCAGATGCTAAGGAGCATGTGAAGGCTTGTAGCTTGAATTGCAAGAACCAGGATATTTCTTCATGCGGTGCCCTTATGTGGGATTTAGGCGATGTTGGGGCATATGGATATGTGGATGTTGATATATACTTAGTAGCTGGCAATTCCATTGATGGCATTTTAGAAACAGCGAAGGCTTTGAAATCTGAGGATATATCTCTGATTGAAAACGATATTTATGAGCATTGGAAAAAGATTTATGAAAACGGTTGCTTAAGAGTAAATGATGAAAAAATTAATACATTGTGTAAAAGGTCGGTCATGGTATTTCATCTTTTGAGCCACGCTGATTTGGGAGGTATACTGGCGGCACCAGAAGTGGATGAGGATTTTTTGTACTGTGGCGGATATGGATTTTGCTGGGGAAGAGATGCAGTCTATGTAGCAAATGCTATGGATGTGGCCGGGTACCATCACATTGCCCGTAAATTTTATTCATGGGCTGCATCGGCCCAGTGCAGTGATGGTTCGTGGGCTCAAAGATATTATTTGGATGGTTCAGTGGCTCCCAACTGGGGATTGCAAATAGATGAGACGGGTTCTATATTGTGGGGTATTTGGGAGCATTATGAGGTTACACACAACTTAGAGTTTTTACACGAGATGTGGCCGAGTATAAAGAAAGGGGCAGATTTCTTAATTTCTTATAGGGATAGCGATACGGGTTTGCCATCAGATTGTTACGATATTTGGGAAGAGCGAATAGGTCAACATACGTATTCAGCAGCAAATGTGTATGCAGGATTGATAAGCGCAGCTAAGGCAGCCAAAGAAATGGGGTTTCATGAGGATGCCGAAAGGTGGAATAAGATTGCACAGGACATAAAAAGGGCTATCGAGAAATTATGTTGGGAACCTGGAGCTAACCACTTTATAAGAAGCCTCAAGATGGACAATGGAATGTTAATCAAAGATTTTACTATAGATGCTTCTCTTTTAGGGTTGGTGTATCCTTTCGGGGTATTTGAAGCAAGGGATGAAAGGATGGTATCTACTGTCAAGTTAATAGAAGCGCGGTTATGGAGCCCAAAGATAGGGGGCATAAAGAGGTATGAAAATGATGCGTATCGCGGAGGAAATCCCTGGATATTAACGACATTATGGTTGGCATACTATTATGCATTGATCGATGAAGATGACAAGGCCAAAAAACTCTTTGACTGGGCTGTGGAGCATGCAACATCCATGGGATTGTTCCCCGAACAGATTCATAGAAATACAGGACAGCCTGCTTGGGTAGTACCTCTTACATGGTCTCATGCCATGTTTGTGATGGTTCTTAAAAAGTTAATGGATAAGGGAATTGTGAAATAAAATCACGAGAGAAAGGGGAAGAAAAAATTGGGAATTACTATTAAGGACATAGCGAAACTTGCAAATGTGTCTCCATCAACCGTATCGAGGGTCATAAGCAATAGTCCCAAGATAAGCCAGGAAACCAAGGAAAAAGTGTATAAGGCTATGAAGGAGTTGAATTACGAGCCCAATGTAATAGCCAGAAGCCTTGCTAACAATTCTACCAGGATATTAGGCCTGATACTGCCCACCAGTGAAGATGACCTGTTTGAAAATCCTTTTTTCATGCAAGCCATGAAAGGGATCAGCGTATATGCTCAAAAAAAGGGATACTACATAATGTATGCTTTCAGCGAAAATGAAGAAAAGGAACTGGAGTTTATAAAGCATTATGTGAGGAGCAAACTGGTCGATGGGATCATTCTCTTCACTTCCAGGCAAAATGACAAGTGTATATCCTATCTCAAAAATGTAGGGCACCCATTTGTTTTAATTGGGAGACCAGAACAGCCCAATGACGTTTTATGGGTTGATAACGATAACTTCCGAGCCATGTACAATGTAGTGGACTTTTTGGTGAAAAAAGGTTATAAGGATATCGCTTTTATAGGAGGACCTGAAAACTTATATGTAACCCGTGACAGATTTGATGGATATAGAAAAGCTCTCCAGACTCATGCTATCAGTGAAGATGATAAAGTGGTGAAGTTCGCCAAACATTTTTCAAAGCAAGCCGGTTATGAAGCTATGAAAGAAATTTTAGCATACAAGATTCCCCAAGCTGTGGTTACAACGGATGACTTGTTGGCGTTGGGTGCTACCCACGTCCTGAACGAGCTGGGAATAAAAGGAGTCGCAATGGTAGGGTTTAACAATACCTATTTGGCGGAATATCAAGTTCCTTCTTTAACATCGGTGGACATAAATGCCCATAAGCTAGGAGAGTATGCTGCCAAACTACTTATAGAGAAACTACAGAAAAAAGACATGCCTTATACCCACTATATAGTAGATACTGTGCTGGTAGAACGGGAATCCACAAAGCTATAAGAAAAATAGAGGGGATACAACGCCGCTAAAAAACGGTGTTGTACATAAAAACAAAACTATGAGTATGGAGGGGTCTAAAATGAAAAAGAGCCTATCAATTATCTTGGTTTGCGTATTTTTGATGGCTTTGCTAATAGCAGGATGCGGTGTTAAGAACAGCGGCACGCAAAGCGAGTCCACCACTCAAACGGGCAGTGGACAGCAGACGCAGCAGGAAAGTGTAGGCGGGCAGGAGGAAACGTCTGCGGGGGATAAAGCAGAAGAGATTCAGCCTGAAGAAGGAGCAAAGCTGAAGCTGTGGATGGATAATGATGAATACAACGAGAGGATAGTGGAGGCATGGAATAAGCTATATCCAGACATCGAATTGACGGTGGAAAACGTGGGTACCACCGATGCGCGCAGCAAGCTTGAACTCGATGGTCCCGCAGGGGTTGGAGCTGATGTATTTGTAACAGCGCACGACCATGTTGCAGTTGCAGCGGAATCAGGTCTCATATTAGAAAATGATGTTTTTGCCGACTATGTAAAGGAAAATTTCATGGACGTAGCAATCCAAGCCGCTTCTTACAAAGGAAAGATATACGGATTTCCGTTGACGGTTAAGACCATTGCTCTCTTCTATAATAAGGATTTGGTGGATAAACCGGTAGAAACATGGGATGAAATGTTCGAATTTGCTAGGGAGTTCAACGATCCTTCTGCTAATAAATTTGCTCTGGTATGGCAGGCCAATGAGCCGTATTTTGCACATGGGTTTTTAGCCGGATACGGGTACAAGATGTTTGGACCCAATATGGACGATAAAAACCAGCTGGGATGGGATACTCCTGAAGCCATTGAAGGCATGAAATTCTATCAAAAGTTAAAGGAGATATATCCGGTACCATCGCAGGATGCTACATGGGATGCTATGACCTCACTGTTCTCCTCTGGGGAAGTGCCCTATGCAATAACTGGTCCATGGTCTATCAAAGATTTCCAAAATGCCGGTGTGAATTTTGGAATTACCAAGCTTCCCAAATTGCCCAACGGCAATTATCCAATTACTTTCTCAACGGTGGATGTCGCATGCGTAAGTTCGTATACTAAATACCCCAATGCAGCCAAATTGTTGGCTAAGTTTTTAGCCAGCGAAGAGGGATTGAGAATAATGTATGAAACCAAATATGAATTGCCTGCTAGCCTGAACGCTCAGGAGACCATACTGGCCAATGACGAATATTTGAAGGCTGTTGCTGAACAAGCGGAGAACAGCACGCCCATGCCCTCGATACCCGAAATGGCTCACGTATGGGATCCCTATAAGAAAGCATTTACTGCTGTATGGGATGGAATTCAAGACCCAGAGACGGCACTGAAATCGGCGCAGGAGGAATTTTACTCTGTTTTGTCGACGCAATAAATTAAAGGGATGGAGAGAAGCTTGGCGCTATGCCGGGCTTTCTCTCCCCTTATTAGTTTATTTCAGCTTAGGGAAAGGGGATTTCCTTTATGAAAAA
>NZ_VSCO01000009.1:0-27058 GCF_047459465.1 Caldicoprobacter sp.
GGGAAATTTTGGTGAAAACGATAACACCTTGCCGCCCAAAATGGAAGGGTACCATGACCGATCGCGAACGCTTTAATAACCAGATGCATTACAAGCCCTTCGATCGGTGCTTCAACATGGAGTTTGGATATTGGGATGAAAACTTCAAAGAATGGCCCATATTTGTGGAAAACGGCATCACCAATAACCGTGAAGCCAACATCTTCTTCAATTTTGACAGAATAGAAGTGATAAGAGGCAACGTGTGGATGTCTCCTCCTTTTGAAACAAAAGTGATTGAAGAGACGGAAACCACCAAAATCCTCATCAATAGCGATGGACTGCTGGCTGAAGTCCCCAAGGATGGCCATGATACCATCCCACACTTCATAAAATCCTCCATCGTGACTCCCGAGGACTGGAAAAGATGCAAAGAAGAACGCTTCCGCAGGGATGACCCCTCACGAAAGGTCGACATTGAAGCCCTTAAAAAGGCCCACCCACCCGATAGAGATTATCCATTAGGTGTAGACACCGGCTCGATGATCGGAAAGATCCGCGACATGCTAACGTTTGAAGGCCTGGCATATGCCTGCTACGACTACCCCGACATGGTGGAGGATATGGTGGAAACCTGCTGCGTGCTGGTGGAGGATTTTCTGGATCAGGTGTTACCCCATTTTGATTTCGATTTTGCAGCAGGTTGGGAAGATATATGCTTCAAAAACGGGCCCATAGTCTCCATCGATTTCTTTAAAAATGTGGTGGTGCCGCGCTATAAGCGCATACATGAAAAGCTCAAGAAAGCGGGTATAGATATATGGTACGTCGACTGTGACGGCGACGTGCGGCCTCTTTTGCCTTACTTTTTAGAAAGCGGTATCAATTGCCTGTTTCCCTTTGAAGTCAATAGCTGCTGCCATCCGAAAGAGCTCCTTGACGAGTACGGGAAGGACTTGAGGATCATGGGGGGCGTGGATAAGATGGTACTGGCTCAAGGCAAAGAAGCCATAAAGGAATATCTCGAAAGCCTCATACCACTGGTGGAAAGGGGAGGATACATACCGTTCTGCGATCATCGCTGTCCGCCCAACGTAAAACCCGAAGATTACCTGTACTACCTCGACCTTAAGGAAGAGCTGTTCGGAATGAAATAGTTGACCCTCTTTACTCTACCGGTTTGGTCTTGGCCTTGAGCCATTCCTTCTCCTTTTCGTCCAGCAATGGTGATAACAGCTCATACACCATGCTGTGGTATTCATTGAGCCATCTCTTCTCCTCCTGGCTCAGCAGGCTCGGATCAACGCCATTGAGGTCAATGGGGCAGTAGGTTATGGGTTCAAACCTCAAAAATTTCCCAAATTCGGTCTCTCCATCCTCTACCACTAACATCTCATTTTCGGTACGTATGCCATACTGCCCCTCTATATATACCCCCGGCTCGTTGGTCACGATCATCCCCTTTTCCAGCTTGACGCTATTGGGATATTGGCATATGCTCTGCGGCCCCTCGTGAACATTGAGGAAATACCCTACACCATGCCCTGTACTATATTTATAGTCCATGCCCTGTTCCCAAAGGGGCAGCCTTGCCAGCACGTCTATGTTAGATCCAGTGGTCCCATACAGGAATCTTGTCCGTGCCAGATTTATATGTCCTTTGAGCACCAGCGTAAAGTCCCTCCGCTGCCTATCTGTAATGGGCCCCAAAACTATCGTGCGGGTTATATCGGTGGTCCCTCCCAAATATTGGCCCCCCGAATCGATGAGCAAAAAGCCTTCCGGTTCAAGGGTATAGCAGGTTTCGGGAGTGGCCTGATAATGTATTATGGCAGCATGGTCCTTATAGGCCGCAATGGTGGCGAAACTCGGCCCCATAAAGCCTTCCTGTTGCCGCCTGAACTCTTCCAGCTTTTCAGCCACGGTAATCTCGGTTATTCTTTCCTTGCCCAGGTTATGATCAAGCCAGTACAGGAATTTGACCATGGCTGCACCATCGCGCACATGCACCTTCTTGAGGTTGTCTATCTCAACCTCATTCTTTACGGCCTTCAACATGGCAACGATGCTCATGCCCTCTACCTTCTTGCATCCACTGGCTATAGCATCATACAGCCTGCTGTTGGTGACAGCCGGGTCAAATAATATAGCATCGCTCTCCCTTAACCCTGCAAGGTGCTCATATACTCTTTCGTAGTCCTCGACGACTATGCCATTCTCCTCGAGCATGCGTACCACGTCGCCAGTAAGCTTATTTCTGTCGATAAACAGCCAAGCTTCCTGTAAAGAAACCAAGGCATATGCTATGGTCACCGGATTATAGGCTATATCATTGCCGCGGATGTTATACAGCCATGCTACATCGTCCAGGCTGCATATCAGATAATAATTGACGCCTTTCTTAGCCATCTGCTGACGCACCATATCCAGCTTTTGAGCCGCAGTCCTTCCCGCAAAGGCCACATCGTGAACAAATACCGGCTGCTGTGGAGCTGCGGGTCGCCCTTCCCATATCTCATCTAGCAGGTCAAACTCCTTGTTTAAGGATATGCCCTTCTTGGAGAGCTCTTTCTCCATTTCCCTAACTTTGGAGATACAAAACACCTCGCCCCATATCCCAACACAGCTATTTTCAGGCAGCTCCTGTTTAAGCCATTCTATATAATCAGGTACTCCTGGCATACCCGCTTTGAAAAGCTCAATTCCCGTGCCCTCAAGTTGCTTTTCAGCCTGTATGTAGTATCTGCCGTCAGTCCAAAGGCCGCTCTTGTGCCGGGTCACCACCAAAGTTCCCGCCGACCCCGTAAAGCCCGACAGCCATTTCCTGCCCTCCCAACGAGGAGCCACATACTCGCTCATATGAGGATCCGAAGTGGGTATAATATAGGCCTCCATGCCCTTCTCCAACATCTTTTCACGCAATTTATTTATTCTCTCTTTTACCTCCAATTGGATTACCTCCCCATTTATATTTCTGCTGTCCTTCACTTACCCATACCTTTTATTGCCATTTACGGTGCAAAAATTACGAAAATATTTTACCACAATTTTAAAGGCAATTCACCTTTACAGTAAAGATGAATTGCCTTTTTTGTTTTTCCTGCACACCTATTATACTTCCAAATTAACCCTTTTTAAGACACATTTCTTTCACACCACTATATACACATCTCTTCCCTCATCCACACTGTCATTTCACCAACTCCCCTATTGCCCCATGCATAGTAGGGGATGGCTTTAACCTCTATTTCCTCATAGCTGTTTTGGTCAAAGCTATAGCACTCATCACAAGGCCAATCCTTCAACCTGTAAGCTTTAAAGATTATGGCCACCACTCCGTTTAAAAGCCCTTCCTCGAAAGTTTCCTTAAACTCCACATCCTTGGGCACTATAATATTGTGCAAGTTTTTCCCATTATCCACCTCTTCTATGCAATAAACCATTGGCCCTCGCTGTATTGCTACTTTTCCAGCATTTTCCCGTACCCTAGGGTTGGTTCGCACCAGCATGGCCTTCATAGGATAAACCACATCAATCGCATCGCCCGGTTCCCATACCCTCTTTATCTTGACATATCCCTTGTCCATATGCTCTTCTATGTTTACAGGCTGACCGTTGACGCGAATGGAAGGCTCATGACACCATGAAGGAACGCGTACGGCTATGGTGAATTCACCTTTTAAATCCGGGTTGACCTTGATGTTTATGTTACCATCCCAGGGATAGCGGGTATTAACATCTAACACAACGTTTCTGTCGCCTAAAGCTATATTGGCGCTGCTGTTAGCAAAGAGATGGATATATATCTCGCCATCGTTGGAGGTAGAATATATGTAATCGCCTATCGAGGTATAAAGCCTGCTGACATTGGCGGGACAGCAAGCACAGGCAAACCAGGCCTGGCGCTCCACCTTCACATGGAAGTGGTCATGTCTCTTCTCACACACCTCTGGGACCACTTCGAGGGGATTGACATAGAAAAACTTTTTGCCATCAAGGGAAATACCGCTTAAAATTCCATTATATATAGCTCTCTCCAAAACATCTGCATACTTTCTATCAGGATCCATCTGAAGCATTCTATGAGCAAAAAACGCAAGGCCTATAGAGGCACAGGTCTCACCGTATATGGTATCGTTGGGCAAATCATAATCCAAGGAAAAAGCTTCTCCATAACTCTGTGAACCTATGGCTGCAGTGATGTACATCCTCCTCTTAGTCACGTTATCCCATAGCTTTTTCAAAGCCTCAAACAATTCCTCATCGCCTGTTTCCCTGGCTACATCAGCCGCTCCTGAAAAGAGGTACATAGCTCGCACAGCATGCCCTTCGGCAGTAGTCTGCTCCTTTAGCGGCAGATGAGCTTGATAATAGTGGTAGGTAGACCACATGTTGTCTTGCTCAGCATTCTTTCTTTTTTCTCCTCTAAGTTCAGCTTCCTGAGTAAAATAATGTGGCTGCCTACCCCTCTCATCGATGAAGAACTTTGCAAGCCTCAAATACTTTTGGTCCCCTGTAACCTTATACATCTTGACCAGGGCAAGTTCAATCTCTGGATGGCCGGGATACCCCCTCTTTCTCCCGGGCTCAGGGCCAAGTACCGTTAACATGTGATCAGTGAACTTGCTCATGATATCAATCAGCTTGGTCTTGCCGGTAGCTCTGTAATAGGCGACAGCTGCTTCCATCATGTGCCCTGCACAGTAAAGCTCATGCAAATCCCTTAAATTAGTCCATTTTTTATCGGGATGTGCTACAGTAAAATAGGTATTCAAATATCCATCCGGTTCTTGCGCCCTGCCTATGAGGTCAACCAGGTCGTCCAAAATCTTCTCCAACTGGGGGTCAGGTTTCAAGATCAGGCTGTAACTGGCAGCTTCTAGCCATTTAGCCACATCGCTGTCCTGAAAGAACATGCCGTAGAACTCGCCTTTTTGCTCCCCCGCAGCAATTCGGAAATTAGCTATGGCATGGCTTTTAGGCGCTCCCTCCACATTGTCGTTAAGCACATCGTACTGGTAGGGGATGGTCTCATTCACGATTAAATCTTGAATAGCCCCCAACAGCCCTCCTTTAAGCTTTACGTCTTCCATTTTAACATTGGTAAGCTTATTAAACTGCATATAGAACCCTCCTTTAATATCATATCATTATAATTAAATTCAGCCATATGGCACTTCTTTTTTAGTTTCTATTCAACGTTGCTATCCCATGATGTATGGGCTTCAGCTGCCTGTACATCATGTTATATATCCTGTAGTAGCTTTGATAGACCTCCACATCGCTTGGACGTGGCTGGTAAAAGCGCTGATAGCTGATTATCCGGGCAGCTTCCTCGAAGCTGTCAAAGATGCCAATGCTTACCCCTGCGGCAATCGCCGCGCCTATGGAAGTAGCCTTTCCTGAAAAGCTGTGCACCTTCACAGGCCTGCCGTATACGCTGCGCATGATCTCGTTCCACAGCCTGCTCTTGGCCCCTCCTCCCAACAAGGTCAGCTCCTCAACCCTTAATCCATTTTCTTCAAAGACGTCCAGAATGTAATATCACCTCTAGAAAAATCCAACGGCTTTATTCACTTTTTACCACCGCTCAATGCCCTCGTGGGTCACCACCCCATACACCAGCGGCTTATGCTGAGGAGGCTGTTCCCCTATGATTACCCCTTTATTAAATGTGTCAATAGCTTCTTGTAAAGCGTCCTCCCTGTTTACATAAAATTCAGCCAGCATCTCGCCCTTCTCCACCTTATCTCCCACTCTCTTGTGCAAAACGATGCCCACCCCGTGGTCTATCGCGTCCTCCTTGGTGTTCCTGCCGGCCCCCAATAACCGGGCAGCCTGCCCTATGCTATACGCATCCATACCGCTTATATACCCATCTCGTTGCGCCCTTATGGAGATAACCTCGTCAGCCACCGGCAATAGGGAGGTATCATCCACCACACGCTCATCCCCTCCCTGGGCGCTGATCATCTCCTTGAGCTTTTGCGCACCTCTACCGCTAGCCAGCGCCTCCTCTACCATCTCAAGGCCCTGCTCAACGGTCTGGCAGCGTCCGGCTACATACAACATATAAGCCCCCAGCAACAATGAAACCTCCTTAAGGGCTTCGCTCCTTTCTCCACGTAATACTTCAATGGCCTCTCTCACTTCCAGCGCATTGCCTATGGCCATACCCAGGGGCTGGCTCATATCCGAAACGATAGCTGCAACACGGCGTCCTACGTAGACACCTACGTTAACCATTTCCTGCGCCAGCTCAAAGGCATCTTCCACCGATCTCATAAAAGCGCCGCTACCTGCCTTTACGTCTAGCACTATGGCATCTGCCCCTGCCGCAATCTTTTTGCTCATGACGCTACTGGCAATGAGGGATTTATGTTCAACAGTACCGGTTACATCCCGAAGTGCATATAATTTTTTATCGGCAGGAACCAAACTCTCGGTTTGCCCTACCACAGCCACCCCTACTTCTTTCACTATTCGAATAAAATCCCTGATGGATTGAAATGGGTTAAACCCCGGAATGGACTCCAGCTTGTCTATGGTACCACCGGTATGGCCCAGGCCCCTGCCTGACATCTTCGCTACAGGCACCCCGCAAGCCGCCACCAGAGGTGCGACTATCAACGTGGTAGTATCTCCAACCCCACCGGTGCTGTGCTTATCCACCTTTATACCCGGTACGGGCGATAGGTCCACTGTCTCCCCTGAATAAGCCATAGCTAAGGTTAGGTCGGCTGTCTCACGGCTGGTCATGCCTTGAAAATATATGGCCATCAACAAAGCGGATGCCTGATAATCGGGTATTCGGCCTGCCACATACTCGCGAACGAAGAAATCAATCTCATCACTCGTAAGTTCCCCGCCATTGCGTTTTTTCAATATGATATCCAGCATTCGCATTACTCAACAGCATCCTTTCATCGTTTATTTGATTATTGATTTTGCTGCAAACTTGATTTGCTTAAATGTAGCTTGGTATTGATTATTATCGAAGCTCATTATCATTTTATCACTCATAGCGCAGTGCATCAATTGGATTTAAGCTGGCCGCCTTGCTGGCCGGGTACAGCCCGAATATAACCCCCACCGCTACTGAAAACCCGGTTGCAAGTAGCACCACATCGGCAGAAATCGCTGCAGGAATGTTCAAAATCCTGCTTAAAAATCTTACCCCGACAAAGCCCAGCATAATCCCCAATACACCGCCCAATCCGCTGAGCACAGCCGATTCTATGAGAAACTGGATGAGTATATCCCTCCTCTTCGCCCCAATGGCCTTTCTTATTCCAATCTCCCGGGTTCGCTCGGTCACAGATACCAGCATTATGTTCATAATACCAATACCACCCACTAGCAACGATATCCCCGCAATGCCACTCAGCATCATGGTCAGGGTTACGGTTGCCTCATTTATCGTAGAGAGTAACTGCGTCTGGTTAAACACCCTGAAGCTGTTTTCATCGTTGAACTTCCTGGTTAAAAAGCGCTGTATCTCTCCAACCACCTGGTTTACGACATCAGGTGACTGCGTTGAAACATAAAAAGTCCGGACTTCCGTATTCCTAAGAAGCCTCTGCCCGGTAGTCAGTGGTATTATAACCTTGTTGTCATCGGAACCGGCTATGGAACTCCCCTTTTCTTCCAGTATACCCACAATTGAAAATTCCACTCCGTTTATTGAAATCTTCTCACCAACTATATCTCTTCTCCCAAACAGCTCATCGGCAACATCCACTCCTACCACCGCCACTCTAAACCGCATATCCAAATCGTTTTGAAGCAAAAACCTACCAAGCTGAACATGCGTATTTCTCACTTGCTGATAACCAGGCGTAGTGGCTTCAAGAGAAGCGTTAGTATTTTTATTGCCCGCCTTTACCGTTACGCCACCGCTCAATACAGGAGCTATTTCGCTGACGCCGGGGATGTTTTTTATCCGTTCCAGGTCCTCTTCGGTAACACTGCGATTTCTCCCGCCTGTGATATTGATGATGATCAAATTGGTACCGAGACTTTCAATTTGACTGGTTACACGCCGGGTAGAACCCTGTCCTAAAGAAATCAACGTAATAACAGCGGTAACCCCCAATAATTACTCCCAACATGGTCAAAAAAGAGCGCATCTTATTTGATAAAATCGAGCTGAAGGCCATTTTGATGGCCTGCGTAAACTTCATTGCATCTCCACCTCTTCATCAGATACAATTTGTCCGTCGCGTATGGTGATCAGTCGCCTCGCATACCTGGCTATGTTTATATCATGCGTGATGAGTATAATGGTATTGCCCCGAGAATGAAGTTCCTCAAATATCTCCATGATTTCCATGCCCGACTTGCTATCCAAATTGCCTGTGGGCTCATCAGCCAATATGACTGACGGATGGTTAACAAGCGCCCTGGCAATTGCCACCCGCTGCTGCTGTCCACCTGATAGCTCCGAAGGCCGATGATGTATGCGTTCCCCCAGCCCCATCATTTCTAAGGTGCGTATTGCTTCTTCCCTTCTTTTTTTAGCTCCCACGCCCGCGTATATAAGCGGAAGCTCCACATTTTCCAGGGCAGTCAGCTTAGGCAATAAATTAAACCCTTGAAAAACAAACCCAAACTTTTTATTGCGTACTTCTGCCAATTGGTTCTCATTATAAGAGGTTATATCACGTCCATCCAGGTAATACTTTCCTTCCGTGGCTACATCTAGACACCCAATTATATTCATAAGGGTGGATTTGCCCGAACCCGAAGGCCCCATAATGGCAACAAATTCGCCTTTATTGATGGATAACGATATATTGTTTAAGGCCACAACCCTGTTATCCCCCATCGTATTATATATTTTGCTTAGGTTTTCAAGCCGTATCATGTACCCAAAAGCACCTTCTTTCTCATTGATTCCATTCGCATATCTATCTTCATCGACGGATGTTTGCAGGAACTCTGGATCTATCAAATCCTCCATTCCTCATGCCACCAAAGCCAGGAAACATGTCTCGCCAATTGTTTGGAGTACTGACCGTACTGGATAGCGGAATAATCACTTCTTCTCCTTCTTCAACCCCACTTATTATCTCAGCATAAGTTTCATTTGTAAGACCCACCTCTACCTTGCGAAAACTGAATCTACCAAAGAAGTTTCCAGATTGTGTACCTCTCCCATCTCCTGTTACAAGGCTCCCCCATACCCGATTCCGGTTCCTTGCAGTTGCACCTTCAGATGTTTGTCTTTTCCCTGTTACCTCTCCATCCCCGGATTTGTCTTGTAAAGAGCTCGGTGCTATTATCACATACTTTTCACCATTTCTCTCTTGAATAGCTTCTATCGGGAGAAGCACTACCCCTTTTCTGCTTTCCACCTGAATTTCAGCAGTCGCGCTCATTCCAATTTTAACATCGCCGGGGTCCTTTATAGAAATGGTTACATCAAAAGTTGTTACTCCTCCGCCGGAGGGCTGCCCTATATCGGCTATCTTTATAACCTCTCCTTCAAAAACCGTATCCGGGAAAGCATCTACCTTAATCTTAGCTTTTTGACCTATTTTCACTTTAGGTATATCAAGCTCATCCACCGACACCACTACATTTAGCTGTGTAGGATCTGTAACAGTAGCAATGGCTCTACCTTTCTGTACCTGTTCTCCAGCCTTCACTGTCAAAGAAGTAATGATGCCATTGATGGGACTTTTGACCTCAGCATTTCCCAGCTGACTTTTCTTGTTCTCCAGCTCTTTTTGAGTCTGTTCAATGGCAAGGTTCTGCAACTCTATATTAGCCTTAACATCGGAATCATCAAGCTTAAATAGATTGTCGCCACGCTTAACCACGCTGTTTTCTTTGACATAAATAACGCTTATCTTCCCGTTATTCCCTGTGACACTAACCCCCTGATTGACATCCAGCGTACCCTCACCTATGACCACGTATTCACCGGAATTTTCATCGCGCTTTAAAACGGTGACCTTCGCTCCAATGGGCAGGTCGTCCCTGTTAATCTGAACCTGTACGCTTCCTGCGCTGGGCCCAGCCTGGCTGTCCTGCTGGCCTGAGGGACCTCTCGGCTGGCTTAAAGATGTATCCACCACAGTTCCCTCTACCTCGGTAGTATCCTCTAACCTGACCAAGACCTTTTCACCTGCAGTCAAAGAAATGCTCCCCTGCGGCTTGATAGCAACTTTCATCTTTCCATCAGTGGAAATAATGGCTAAAGCGCCGTATGTCCTGGTGGTAGTTCCTACGTCTTCACCCACCCTTGCTTTAAGGAATTTAACCCGACCGTCAGCAGGTGCCTTTATGTAGAAATCGCTTAAGCTGGCTTTTAACTTTGACAGAGAAAGGTTCTGCTGTTTAAGATTGCTTTCAAGCCTCTCTATCTCCTGCTGCAGGCTCTCATCATCAATAACGGCTATCACATCTCCTTCCTTAACCCTGTCGCCCTCTTTAACTTCAAGCTTTTCCACCGCTCCACTTACCAGCGGAACTACCTCCTGCGATACCGCCGCAACCACCCTACCGCTTGCAGAAACATTGAGCTCTATATCGCCAATTTGTGCCCTCGCCACCATATAATTTGCATTGGCATTGGCTCTGGGAGCCTGTAACCTGCGGTAAACGAAATATCCACACACAGTAATAAACACCCTAGAACCACAGCTATAAACCTTTTTACCCATTTTTTGTTCATTTTTATTCCTCCATCCATCGATACAAGTGAATTTGAATTACATTTAAGACAGGTATAAAAATCGCAGCAACCTCAGCTCAAACTTGCTTTTGCAATGTTTAGTGGAGATGATTGCACGACTATTCTTGCCTGCCATGGATCGTTTTACTATTTCAATGTACCACAACTTCAAATTAATTAAACATCCGCCTATTAAAATCACATATCATATATTTCCAGTATAATAATAATTTTTGGTAAAATCATGAATAAATTTTGAACTATTTGTGAACAAAAAAACGGGTTTTGTTAAAACCCGTTATCTGCAATTACATCGCGATACCACAATGCGCTCTTTTTAGGAGTCCTCTTCAAGGTCTCATAATCTACGTACATGATGCCAAACCGCTTGCTATAGCCATAAGCCCATTCAAAGTTGTCCATGAAAGACCAGACATAGTATCCTTTGAGGTTTACCCCGTCCTGTATGGCTCTGTGGGCCGCTTCAAAATGGCTTTTCAGATACTCCAACCTGTCCTGATCATCCACCATGCCATCCACTATCTTATCATCCTTAAACGCAGCGCCGTTTTCGGTTATATAGATATTGGGGGCATTGTAGTCCTTGTGCACCCTCATGAGGAGATCATACAACCCTTGGGGATAGATTTCCCATCCCATCTCAGTATATTTGCCCTCGGGATGTACATGCTTTACCGAATCATACCCATCTTTTTCTCCCTTTTTAACCACAGCTCTAGTATAGTAATTTATCCCGAGAAAATCGATGGGGTTATCCTTAATGAGCTCCATATCTCCAGGGCGTATCGCGGGCGCACCGTATCTTTCCTGATAAAATGCCAGCATATCCTCCGGATATGTACCTTTGAAAACCGGATCCAAAAACCATCGATTTTGAAATCCATCCTGGAACTGTGCTGCTTCCATATCCTCAGGAGCGTCAGAAGCAGGATAAACGGGCGTTAAATTCAAGGTAATCCCTATCTGGCCACCACGGTCATTGCCCGACTGGCGATAGGCCTGCACCGCCTTGGCATGGGACACCAGCAGATGATGGCTTATCCTCACCGCAAGGGCAAAATCCCTGTAACCGGGTGCATGCTCACCAAAGGCATTGCCCAGAAAAGCCACCACCCAGGGTTCGTTGTGGGTAATCCACTTCTTTACCCGGTCTCCCAAAACGTTATACATCTTGAAGGCATACTCGGCAAAATAATCAGTTACATCCCTGTTATCCCATCCCCCTATATCCTGAAGGGCCTGTGGCAGATCCCAGTGATAAAGAGTAGCAATTGGCTCTATACCAGCCTTCAAAAGCTCATCGACAAGCGAATTGTAAAAGTCCAAACCTTTTTGGTTTACCTGCCCCTTCCCCTGCGGATAAATTCTGGGCCAAGCTATGGAAAACCTATATCCCTTTAACCCTAACTCCTTCATTAGCTGTACGTCTTGCCTATAGCGGTTGTAATGGTCACAGGCCACATCTCCGGTGTCGCCATTTAACACCTTGCCGGGCGTATGGCTAAACCTATCCCATATCGATTCTCCGCGCCCATCCTGGTTTACCGCCCCTTCCACTTGATAGGAAGCAGTGGCAGTACCCCATATAAAGCCTTCTGGGAAAGTTATCTTTGCCATTACCAATGTCCCCCCTAGGCTTGCTTGTTTTTATACACGTACCTATATTCTAACACAAATTGTCACTTTCTTAAATGACCATTCTACATGCTCTTTTTATGATTTCTTTCAGCAACCAAAAGCTGAAGGGCTGCTGGACGAACAAATATCCTTAACAACCTGGACGACATAAGGTTAAACCTTTTAGCCAGATCCAACCAATGGTCAATGGCACCAAAATTGCCTTTTCCAAGAATGGCCAAATCGCCTTTTAACGTTCCTCCTTCAGAATAAGCCTTCTTTAACCCATCGATGACCTGTCGGCCTATCCCCATACTGAAAGCATATGCAAAAAATCTCTCCCAATCAGCGGGTGGCAGGCTATGAGCCTTATGACTCAGCTGCTTCAATGTTTTTTTAAATCCCATCCAGCTCCTATAGTGCTGCTTCCCAAAAGGCGTTCTTATATAAATCTTAAAAGGAGTAACCCTTTTATTAAATCCCCAGCGTATAGCCTGCCTTAAAACTAACTCCTTCCATATTGCAAACCGGTTACAGAATTCCCTTTCAAACCCTCTAGTGCAAGCCGTCTGTAATATTGCCTTGGTTGAGACTTTTTTCCCATCACCTATATCCTTAAAAAACCAGTTGACCAGATACTCTTCATGAGGCTTCAAATTGGTATGATCAAAATCCCTTAAGGTGAGGACATAAGCCTTGCCTCCTGATACTTTCACGTCCAAATACCTTCTCACGGCCAGATCCAACAGCGTCGCCACCATATCTCCTGGCCTGATTCTTTTGCCGTGTAGCAACGCGCTGAGCTCAGCCGGAGTATAATAATCAGCCGGCAAATCGACAGCAGGCATCTCCCTCTGAGTCTCATCCTTTGGTTCTTCAGATGCCCCAATGCCTTGTGCCGTTATAGCTTGGCCTGCTGGTATATCGGGCACACGCCGTTTGATCTCAGAGAAAATGCTGCTCAGCTTTAATCTGCCACTGCTCACCCATATGCCAACGCACACCCCTATGCCGATAATCCCTACCGTCATCCCTACTATAGCGGCCAAGCGCAACTTTTGTTCACGCTCTTCCTGGCGCCTTAAAAGCTCCATCTCTTCGGCCTTCAGGCGTTGCTCTTCCAGAACTCTCTCCAACCCATCGTTATCGATGACCTTCCTACCCCGGGATACGCCTTCTTTTGGGAACGCCACAGTAACTTCAATAAACTCCTCTGAATCCAACTTTTTTGCCATAATGACAGCTGTGCCATCTTCTAAAACCTCACAGCTACCTTCTAAAGCCCCATACACGAAAGCTTTACCGTCTTCGGGCTTTGTCCCTTGAGGCAATGCAATGCGCATGTCCACATTACGCACATCGAGGCCATACCCATTTAAAATGGGGTTCCAGTAAAGCACCGCCACATCGCGATACAAATATACTAGGTCGTTGAGCCGGTATCTTAAAACAACCGTGTGCTGGCCATCGCCAGTTGGAAGATATATGCAGACATCTTGGATTTCCTCCGGCCTGGCCCCCGGCCTGGTGGTATAAACTTCGCTCATATTCTGGTCAGGATCATCTACAAATTCATAGGGTTTAAGATCATATTGGCTTTCGGATTGATCGCTATCTTCTGTAGCGGCAGGTATCACCGCAAAAACCTCTAACTTCTCCATCCTAGAAGAATGAGCAATGTCGACATATCGTACCACAGGGCCTTCATGGGTGCGCGACAGGTCGTAAGTTATATGTTCCTCTACATCTATCGAACCATCCGGGTTTATCACTGCTGAAATGCGCCATTCTCGAACAGAATATTTAGGCGATGTATCAGCATATACTGTAAATGTTACGAGAACATAAAATAACAGCAGCGTTAGCACAAATGAAAACCTTTTCACTATATACAACCCCCCGTCCGTCTTTATTGTAACACGAATACCAAGAGGATTTCCACCTATAAAGAGCTTAAAAATTTTTCCTATGAACATGGGACATATGGTAAAATAAAGCCAGAGTTTAGGGGAAAACAGGGGGTTACCCAGGTGAAAAAGATACGATTTCACCATATATGGATGTCAATCTTTCTCGTCGTCGCCGCCTTACTGGCGATATATGCGCTGTATCCATCCCCTCCCGAAAGGGCAGTCAAGCAATTCCTCGATTATCTATTGACAGGCGATAAGAGGTTTTATGGTTTTCTGGAGAAGCACATAGACAAAACCCACCCCTTTTTAAAGCTAGCCTTGGAGCAAGCTCCCTTTAAAGATTTTAAAATAGTAGAGTCAAAATCCACGGCAAAAGGCGTTAATCGAGTAATGGCTTTGCTGAATCTAGAACAAGGGTACATAAGAGTTTCATTTGCAGTGGCCCAAACCAACGGCAAATGGTATATACAGGACCTGCCCAGCGTAATCCATTTTTCAGACGCAATACCGGTAATCGAAAACGGATCAAACAGGCGTTCAACGGAGGTACTGCTACATATAGCCGAAGACCGCCTCCTGTGCACCAATCCTTTGCCTTCCAATAGGGTTCAAAATTTAACGCCTTCCGAGATAATATTGGTGGAAAACCAGATCGTGTATATAAATCCCCTCAAACCCGTGAAGCTTTCAAAGATCATGGCAGCATCTCGTCTAGGCCGTTATATCGAAGACTCCTGCCTGGGCAGGATACCTACTGTAGGCGATATCCCTGTGTATTCCATTGAGGGCAATTCCATCTCCTATCAGGGCATATTGTCGGGCCTCATAGGCTATACCGATTCAACGCTGTTTTGCGATGACGATGGCGTGGGACGGACGGTTATCGTCCAGGATCAGGTTATACCCAGGGACGGAATACGGGTACTCATAAGAAACAAAGAGGACAATGGCGTATTCCATAAGCAGGTAAGCATCACCTGCAATACAGGTTTTACCGCTGAAACGCTGATACAGCCCATCTCCCATACCTTCAAAGCGGGCGAGGTTATAACCCTGAAGCCCGATGCCGAGGGAATGGCCCTGTATTTAAACGGCCAAAAACTTGCTTCCACGCCAAATAGGTGGTATATACGCCCTTTGGAGGGCGGAAGGCTCAGCATCCTGAATAACGGTGGAAGTTCCCCTAAAAAATTAAGTTTACCCTATCGAGGAACCTTAGAGATCGCTTTAGGCGATGACCATAACGATGGCCTTATCGTAGTAAACGAGTTGAGCCTGGAGGAATACCTGTACACCGTGGTTCCCAGTGAAATGCCCATAAAATTTGGCCTGGAAGCGTTGAAGGTGCAGGCCATAGCCTCCAGGTCTTATGCCATACGATGCTTCAAATCCGAGGGCTATGCAGCCTTTGGGGCTCACGTGGATGACAGCACGGCCAGCCAGGTGTATAACTCCATAGCGGAACAGCCCATAGCCATACAGGCAGTAGATGAAACCCGCGGACTGGTAGGTTTTTTCGGTGACCAAGTGGTTGATGCCCGCTTCTTCTCAACGTCCTGTGGATACACCGCCAACTTTCATGAAGTGTGGGATGATAAGAACGACCGATTCCCCTCACAGGAAGTGCCCTATTTGACAGCTAAGCCACAGTTTCCCAGCAACGTCCCCAACCTTCACAATGAAGAAAATTTCAGGGCATTCATAGACCAGAAGAATTTGGATGGCTATGACCGCTTCTCGCCTTTTTTCCGCTGGAGCGTCACCATGAAGCGTCAAGAGCTGGAAGCCAGCATTCAGCACAACCTGCCGCTGGTACAGCGCTCTGAGCCCGCCTTTGTCCTCACGAGGCAGGGTGAAAGCGAATTCACGCAGCAGGAAATACCTCAGGATATTGGGGAACTGCAGAACCTCGTGGTAACCCGGCGTGGCCAGGGTGGAAACATGATGGAGCTTGAGATAACCACCACCCGTGGAGTATTTAAAGTCATAAAGGAGTACAATATACGAAGGGTGCTCCAGCCGGTCAACTACCTCGATTCAACTCGGCCAATAAAGCTATATTGCCATGATGGATCGGTAAGGGATAACTTCCCCATATTGCCCAGCGCCTTCGCCTACATAGACATAAAAAGAAATTCCGAGGGAATAATTGAGGAGGTAACCATAACGGGTGGGGGGTATGGCCACGGCGTCGGCATGAGCCAATATGGCGCCTACGGTATGTCCCTTATGGGTTATTCCTTCGAACAGATTTTCCAGCACTTCTATCCCGGTTGCCAGCTAAAGAACATATACGAGGATTGATTTTATCATCGACAATCCAAATGTGTACGGTACTTACGGCATTGACTAATGGCATCGGGTATATCATAATTTTTAAGTAGAGCTGATATGGTGTCAGCTCTGCAAGTCATGTTGTTAAAAATAAAAATGCGATACGCAGAAGGTATTGGTCTAGATATGAAAGCCAATATCAACATATCCATCCCAAAGGATGTAGAGATAATATTGAATCGAATAATGGAAGAGGGTGGACAGGCATACGTCGTGGGCGGCGCTGTTCGCGACGCAATCTTGGGTAGGCCGGTAAACGACTGGGATGTGGCCACATCCCTTCATCCCGATGACATCGAGAGGATATTCTCGTTTGCCCGCACCATCCCCACCGGCAAAAGATATGGCACCATAACGGTGATTATAAAGGATATGCCCGTTGAGGTTACCACATTCAGGGGTGAGGGACAGTACAGCGACTTTCGCCATCCGACCCAAATAGCCTTTTTGTCAGATATAATCGAAGACCTGTCAAGGCGCGACTTCACCATAAACGCCATGGCATACAATCCCTATCTGTCCGAGCCCCTGATAGACCCTTTCGACGGACTTGGGGATCTGTCCCAAAAACTTATAAGGACGGTGGGCCAAGCAGAACGCCGTTTTGCAGAAGACCCGTTACGCATAATGCGGGGCATCAGGTTTTGCGCCCAGCTAGGCTTTAAGATGGAGGAGACCACCTTCAAAGCAGCCCAGGCCCATCATCATTTGCTCTCCAGGATATCCCCCGAGAGGATTCGCGATGAACTTAACAGGATAATGATTGTCCCCGACCCATTTGAGCCTCTCATGCTGCTTTATGAGGCCGGCATCTTTGAAGTGATACTTCCAGAGGAGCTCAGCCAACAATTGACTCATGCCAGTCAGCTAGCATTCAAAGCAATAAAGCTGTGCAATGCCCATGGCGTACTTCGCCTTGCAGCGCTATACTGTTGCGCCTTGGCCCACCAGGGTACCAGGGCAGGTGGCGATGCTACTAATAGCCAAACCTTCGAGCTGTCAGATAAAATCAAGCTGGTGGAGCAGTCCCTAAGGCAGTTGCGGTACGACAACAAGACGATACGCCGGGTGACACAGCTGGTATCCCATTTCCCAATGCAATTTAGCAGCGACAAGGATCAAGCCGCCTATCAGATAAGGAAGCTAATGGGCCATCTTGGCGTAGAAGATACCTTCCACCTCCTGGAACTCAAGCGCGCATACCTTTTAGCTGCAGGAGAAAAAGAACAATCAGAAAGGATAGCGGCGCTCACATCAATGGCCCATGAGATTTTGGCAAGGAGAGACGCCTTGACCCTTTCGCAGCTGGCCATCAACGGACACGACGTAATGGCAGCGGGCATCGGAATCCATGACCCACGGGACATCGGCAAGGCCTTGAGGCAGGCTTACGAATGGGTGCTAAGGAAGCCAGAGTGGAACGACAAAATGCTCCTCTTATCCAAACTCAAAGAGCTGTACAAAGGAAATGACGATGAACAAAAAAAATGAGCAGCTCATCAAGCTGCTCTATTTTTTGACCAAAAAGAACATCATGCAGATCACAAAAACTCCTATTATTCCCAATATCGGATAGACAAAGGCTACCATGCGCGAAAAACCTATAAAGGACAGTGCCATGCAAGCTACAGTTGTGATAAGCAGCGCAGCATGTACAGGCAATTTAAAAATGTCATTTATGGCGCATACAACAGAAAATACGTTGGCCACAAAGGTGGTAATGATAGCCCCCCACATTACCACCACAAAGGCCCCATCAAAAAAAGGGCCTATTCGACGTGCTATATACAGCACAGGAACTTCAAACTCGTAAATCTCAGGCACGTATCGCATCAAAGAATAGTTGCTCATGAGCAGCATTGCGCCCAATATGAAGCCTCCCAAAGCCCCTCCAACCTTCAAAGCCCACGGATCATCCACCTCAGAGCCGGCAGATACCAAAACTCCCAAAGCCAGCACAATATTGAAAGAAGCATACGATACGGCGGCTTTGACCACATCAAAGGCCGTTACATCAAATGTCAGTATGAGCTCATACGCATGATCATCCATACACAGGCTATATACAAACACAAAAAGGTTAAAGATCAGTATAAGTGGGATAATCCAAGCATTGATGGCGAATACGCCTTTTAGTCCAAAGGCTACGAATGTCCATGCTACAACGGCCGTTACAGCTATTCCTATATAAAATGGAAGGCGTATGTATTCTTCAAACAATGCGCCGGCCCCGGCTAGCATGGCAGCAGCTACCATCATTATGGCCAGCAACATATATGCGTTGACCAAAGGAGATAACCTGCCGAAAACCACCTTTACGGCGTCCCGAAAAGACCTGGACCTCGTTTCAAAACCTATCTTTAAAACGCCTATCCCTACCCATACAAACAAAAAAGCAGCCAGCAAGATGGAAAATGTGGAATACTTTCCATATATAGTAAAAAACTGCAATATTTCCTGGCCAGATGCAAAACCGGCTCCTATCACAGTACCCACGTATGTGAGGGCAATCTTTACGCCCAAAGTGACACGGCTGTATCTGCTCAATGCCCAACTCCACCTTCCAAACATTCACACAACAAATTACCTCTATAAGTATGAATATTCGGAAGGCGAAGCTGTCATGCATTATTTGGGGATTATACGCCTTCAGACTCTTTAAGTAAACGCTCCAGCGTCTCAAAAGGATTAAAGTACACCTCAAGCTTAAGCAAATCACCAACACGACATTGAGGCGGCAAGTATTTCAACGGTATGACAACCTCTTCCCCGTCCTGAAATGCCACCACCGCTTGCTGGCCCTCAATGCGTTTTATCGCTACATCCCACTGCACATCAATTCCTCCCCACCAATTCATGATACCATTTTGCACCCCATTTTTAAAGGGTAAAACTCCCCAAAATTCACAGGATATTTACATTTTGTTCATACTTAGTTCACACTTTCTTTCTATAATACGTTACGCGTTGGCCAACGATACATAAATATCTCGAAGGGAGGGACACATGTTGAAAAGGTGGGCAGCAATCTTACTAACGGTCCTATTCTTGGTCACAGCAGTAGCATTTACAGGCTGCCAGAGCACATCCACAGAGTCGCAGGAGGGTACCGGCGAAGAGACTACAACCACTGAAGAAAACATTGATGAAACAAGCGACGAAGCAACTGAAGAAACAGAAAACGTTGATGAAACAAGCAACGAAGCAACTGAAGAAACAGACACCGAAGAAGACGAATCTTCTAACAGCGAAGAAACTGACGAAGAGACAGAAAAAACCGACCTCGAATCCTCCAGCGACAGCGAAACAACCGAAACCACTGATGAAAATGCACAAGATTAACGCTCTATAGCCACACCAACTGACGTACCCCTTCACAGTGTTTTGTTTATATATACGAAAAGGCTGCTGAAATGATTCTCAGCAGCCTTTTTTATTGCAGATAGGGCGTTACTTGGTTGCGCTCACTGCCCGGTAATACAAGGCTGATACGCCTGCAGGCATTGGATATGGTAGAATAGGAAGCCCTATAGAGACGAGCTAGCTCCGTTTTATCTACGACCAACCCAGACATCAGACAATAATACAGCTCCAACGCTGCGGCCCATGCTTCGGGCTTTCTTATTCTGGGCAAACCATAGGGCAACATGGCCGAAATAAAATTATTCCATATTTCACGCACCTGAGCTTCAAAGCCATCTTTATAGCGCCCTTTCATCGTCTCAATAGCTATGTTTATTACATCATGAAAGACCTGAGGAAGATCGGTAGGAGTATTATGAACAACGACGTCTATCCTAATCTGCACTATATTATCATCCAGATAGGCTATATATGGTTCGGGAGCACCCATCTGCTTAAGCAGCATAACGGCTTCCCTCTTTAGCTCATCGTCTACACTTTTCCTCAGTATAAACTCCCTCAGGAAACTTTCGGCCTTTCCATCCTTAAACGAGGCTATAACGCCCAAAATAGCCCTTTTTATTGAAAGGTCATTGAGCTCCAAACCCCATTTTAGCAGAGCCAACAGCTCATCACTGCTGCTCCAGCGCTTTTTCAAATCCTTGTGCGGAAGCCTGAGGAGGTCGTTAATCTTCTTTATACGGTATATAACCTCCTCATAGGGAACCTGAAAATGATAAGATATCTCGCTGAATTCCCTTTCACCGCTCATTATGGCATGCGTCAGCCTTTTATAAAAGCTGCTTATGGTATTGTTGGGAGCTATTTTCTCGATCTTGCTCCAGTACTTCAACGCTTCCTTAAACTTCTGGAGATTGAAATAGGAAACCGCTATATAGTGGAGTATCTTTATATCATAGGGCTTGTATTGGAGCAACCGCTTGAGCAATCTATTGGCCTCTTTATGCCTTTTGAGTTCACACAGGGTCACAGCAATCTTATGGATCTCCTCGGGGTCGTTGGTCTCTATGCCCAGTACCGCTTGCAGATGCTTTTCGCTTTCCTCCTCCAGCCCCTTCTCACGGTAAAAGATAGCTATATTGCAATTAGCGTGAACGTTTTGCGGCTGTTCTTTAAGCACGCCCTGACTCACATCGATGGCATCGTCAAGGCGCCCCTCGCAAAAATATGCCAGCGCAAGGTTATTTCGAGCAAATATCAGAGAAGGGTCTTTCTTTATCACGTTTTCCAGACAGCGAATGGCTCTCTTGTAATCTCCCATATCAAGAAAATTCTTACCCTTATTGGCCAGCTTGTATAGCCGTTCCCTATCAGAATTTAACATTACCTCTAAGTCGTTGTCAAAATACATCTCGTGGCTTTGAAGTATATCCAGCAAATCCTGGGCATCCTCTGCATAGATCCCATCTGGATCCTGCTGAAGGTATTTCTCGAAGCATTCCTTTGCCCTTTCATACTCCTGCAGGCCCAAAAAATTACATCCTAAGCAGAAATAACAATCGGCATTGTTCTCATCCTTCTGCAATATATAGAGCAATATCTGGTTGGACTCCTCATAATACCCCATTTCAGTAAACACTTGAGCCAGATCCAGCCTGTATTCCAGATTTTCGGGTTCTTTTTCAACAGCCTTTCGATAAAAGCTGAGGGCATCTATATAATTGTTGCTCTCAATATATTTCTTTGCTTTCCTGTAATAAAACTGTCCGTTTTGTTCAAAGGGAATAACCTTTCTCTTGGTTCTCGCAGACAATCCTCCTGCCATATTCCGCTCCTTACCTAAAGATACTTCTTGGAAATATTATAGCATATAATGCCCAAAAGCTCTATATAATCAAGCGGTTATTTGCAGCAAGATTTCAGGTTACCGCCAACCAATATAGGTCTTCAAAGGTTTTCTTCGTTCCTTCTTCTCTGTTCTAGCATCTCCTTAAGCTCATCCTGCTCAAATATGTATTTTTTACTGCAGTAATGGCATACTACTTCCGCTCGCTTATCATTTTCTATAATATCTATGAACTCTTTTTCATCCATACTCATCAATATGTATTTAAGCCTCTCCCTGTTGCAATCGCATTTGAACTGTACATCCATTACGGCTTTTACCTGCATCCCGTGCTGCCCTAGAATGCCTTCCAGCACCTCTTCGGGAGATTTGCCTTCATCAAACTGGCGGGAGATGGAAGGGCTGCTGCTGATCTTTTCTTCAATGGCTGCGATGACATCCTCAGGTGCCCCAGGCAAGGCCTGTATGATAAAGCCGCCTGCAGCTTTTACGGTACAATCGGGATTGACAAGCACTCCCAAAGCCACAGCTGAGGGCTGTTGTTCCGACACCGTCAGGTAATAGGCCACATCTTCGGCTATCTCCCCTGACATCAGATCGGCCTGTCCTATATAGGGCTCTTTCAACCCTAAATCCTTTATTACCGTTATTTTGCCCTTTTTGCCTACAGCAGTTGACACGTCCAGCTTATTGTGAGCATTAAGCGGCAAATCAACCTTGGGATTGGCAACGTATCCCTTTACCTTGCCGCCCGAAGTCGCCACCACTACAATGCTGCCCAAGGGGCCATCACCTTTTATGATGAGCGAAAGGGTATCCTTCTCGCCTTTCATATCAACTCCCAGCATAGCGGCAGCCGTCATGGCACGCCCCAGCGCAGCACTGGCTACAGGAGAAAGTCCATGGAGCCTTTGAGCCTCTTGTACCAGATCAGTAGTCCTAGCAGCAAAGCCGCGAATAAATCCATTGGCAGCCGTAACTCTTATTACATAATCGTTCATGTACATCCTCCTTTTTCCCATTACGTCTTGGAATATCAGCAGCCTTTGGTACAGCTTCCTTTCTTTCTGGCTGCGAAAAATATCCGCTCTGCCTTCTTCTTGGGAGGCTTCAGAGTAAAAGGCTGATACACCCCTATATCCTCAAAGCCATTATTTTCAAGGTGCCCCACAATCTCTTCCGCATGATAGGCACGCTGATAGTGAACCTCATCGAAGCGCTTGTAATGTTCACCTTCTTTAACAAAAAATGACAACTCCATCTCGCAAATCCGCGACTGCTTATCGAAATAGTTCTGCCATATATAGCTTATATCCTCATCGGTTTTTACAAAGACATTGTTGCCCACTATTGAAGAGAGCTTATAGTAAGAGCTGATGTCGAATACGAAGATTCCCCCTGGATTCAAATATCTGTATACCCCTTCAAATACCAGATCCAGCTCCTCTTCGGCGGAGATATAATTTATGCCATCACAGATGCAGGTCATAGCATCTACTGGGTGATGTAGGCTGATATGGCGTATATCCTGAAATATAAAGGTGATGTTCATCCCCCTATTGCGCGCCTTTTCCCTCGCAACAAACAGCATATCCTCAGACTGATCGATGCCTATGACATCATATCCCCTCTCTCTCAAAAGTATGGTAATGTTGCCCGTTCCACAGGCCAGATCAACTATCTGCCGCGGTTTTACGCCATAGTGCCTAAATAACAGCTCTATATAGTCAACCCATTTAGGGTAATTGACATCCTGCATCAATGTATCGTAAATATAAGCAAATCCGTTATAAATACCCATCTACCCCTTCTCACTTCGATCTACATACTGCTGCCCCTCATTACAACGCCGGGTATTTGAAGCACCCCACAGACGTTTTCATTGCTCATCCTCTTGAGCATCGCTTTCATGCATATCGCCTTCCTGGGTATCGCTCTCGGCTGCATTGTTGGTCGGCCTATCCAGGTACTTATAAAACGCCCAGTTGGCCAATGAGACACCAATAAACATGGGGAAGGTCAACCCGACGAAAAATACAGGTATGGTATACCATATACTGGCTATAAATAAAGCCACCATCAGCACAAAGACCACAAAGGTATGGGGAAGCTTTGCCAAAGTGAAAATCAGCGCATTTTTTAATATCTGCCTTACACTCAACTTGTAAGTGACCAGCATGGGGAAAATGTATATGTTCATCATGGCATAAACAAGGCCTATCATCCACATGAAATAATACAACATGAGGAAGAAGATATTCTGTGAGGCCATGGAGCTGTAAAAACTCAAGTTTACATAGAATATCATAAGCGCAAGACCGTTGAGCAGCATTATGATCAAGCTTTCCTTCCAGTTCATCTTCCACGCATCCTTAAAATCGCTGAAAAGCCATGCATGTTCATCCCTCGCCCAGTTCCTGAGCACATAAGTGACACCCGCCGTAGCAGGGCCGGCAAAAAGGAGGCAGGGAATGAGCACCAAGAAGTAAAATATATTTATGGGCTCCCCCGTCTGGGCAGTAACCTGCAACTGAAGATAGGTCCATATAAAAGCCGGGAGCCAGAAAAGGGAATACAACAAATTCAGCTTAATTAGGTCCCAAAACCGTATCCGTAAAACGGTAAAAAACAGCTTGATGGGCTTTTCCCTCAAGTTTTCATATTTTAAATCGGGCTTATTGGGATTGCCGTAATACATCCTCTCAAAGAGACCGCCAAACATATCAACAATCCTTTCTTTATTTTATTTTTGTTCGATAAAATTCCTTCTTATTTTTAATTCTAACAACAAATGCTTGCTTGTTCAACAAAATATTTTTTTGCCAAAGTTTACACCTCATCATTGAATTTTCGAGATGCATGGATCTCAGTTTAACGCACAACTCCAAACCCTTTTATGATGTCATGATAGGCCTGCAGCCCATAAAGTAGCACTTCTTCATCGAAGTTAAATTTACTGCTGTGAAGCGGAGCGGTAAAACCCTTGCTTTCATTCCCGCAGCCAAGAAACATGTAAACGCCGGGTACCCTCTGCTGATAGTAGGAAAAGTCCTCCGCTATCATCATGGGCTGTATATCCTGAAGCGCACGATGAGGCAAGAATTCTTTAAGCTGGCTTACCAGTTTGGGATCGTTATTCACTGCCGGATAGTACACATCTTCCCTATACTGCGCCTTTACCCCGTGTGAAAGTTCAAGGCCTCTTAGCAAACCCTGTATGTTTTCCTTTATTTGCTCATAAACCCTTTCGTCAAAGGTGCGCACAATTCCCTCAATGACAGCCTTCCCTGCAATTATGTTCCTTTCCTCTCCCGCCTGAAGTTTTCCAATAGTGAACACTGCTTCTTCATCCGAAGCAACCCATCTGTGGAAAAGGCCATAAACCAAATTTACAAAATGACACGATGCCAGCAGTGCATCAACGCCTTGGTGGGACATGGCCCCATGAGCGCTTTTGCCGGTAATTTCCACCGTAAATTCGCAGTTTTGAGCCATCACAGGCCCCTCTTTAAGCCCTATCTTCCCTTGAGGGATATCTGGCAAGAGGTGGAGGCCAAATATGGCATCCACCTTGGGATCTTCCAGTACCCCTTCTTTGATCATGGGCAGTGCCCCTCCCACCGTCTCCTCAGCGGGTTGAAAGATGAGAACGACGTTGCCATTCAGTTCCCCTTTGTGCAAGCCCAGCCACTCAGCAAGCGCCAGCAAAATGGCCATGTGGCCATCATGACCGCAGGCATGCATCTTTCCGCAGTTTATCGAAGCAAACTCAACGCCAGTCTCTTCCTGAAGCGGAAGAGCATCCATATCGGCCCTGAAAGCCAGGGTCATGCCGCTGCCCTTGCCCTTCATGACGGCTTTTATGCCGGTACCAGCTAATATCCTTATTTCATTAAACCCATAATCTTTAAGGCAAGATAAAATGTAATCCCGGGTGGCATATACATCAAACCCCAATTCAGGATACATATGTAAATGGCGCCTGTGCTGGATCAGCCTTTCTTTGAGCCGATAAACCTCCGCATCTATCTGCATCTCGAGTACTCCTCCAACAGCCTTCAAATTTAAGACAATCCCTCTCCATCCTTGCGATGAAGAGGGATTGCATAAAAATCAGGTTTTGCATTTTCATAGAGATTGTTTCAATATAGCCTTTTAACCCTGTTTACGGGCCATCTTGAGTATGTTGAGCACATCCTCCCTGCCCAGCTTCTTAAAATTCCCTATCTGCTTGGTGCCCTTGTTGGTGCACTTGTCAGCCATCTCCTCCAGCCTATCATCGGGTATGCCCAGCTCTTCCAGCGTCACCGGAAGGCCAATCCTCTTGAAAAATTGGGTGAGGCAGCGTATCCCCTCAAGAGCCGTCCTCTCAGGGTTTGCAAAATCCATCTCTACATCCCAAACCCTAGTAGCAAACTGTACAAACCGGTCCACATTTTCCTTATAGACGTATCTCATCCAGGCAGGAAATACCACGGCCAATCCGGCTCCATGGGGCACATCGTATATCCCGCTCAGCTCATGCTCTATGGCATGGGAGGCCCAATCGCCAATCCTGCCGGTGCCCAAAAGATCGTTATGCGCGATAGTGCTGGCCCACATTATTTCAGCCCTGGCCTCATAATTCTCGGGTTCCTCAAGCACAATGGGCACGTTCTTGATTATAGTCCTAAGGGTGGCCTCGCACAACCTATCGGTGAAATCGACATCCTTTTGATGGGTAAAATACCGCTCCATCACATGGGCCATGATGTCAGCAGCACCGCAGGCCGTCTGATAAGGCGGAAGCGTAAAGGTAATTTCGGGATTCATTATGGCAAACTTGGGACGTATTATCTCAACGTTTAAGCCGCGCTTGTACCATCCGTCCTCATTGGTAATCACCGAACTCTTGCTGGCCTCGCTGCCGGCTGCAGGTATGGTAAGCACCACGCCCACAGGGAGCGCCTTTTGCGGCACGGCCTTGCCGCTATAAAAGTCCCACACATCGCCCTCATAGGGTACGCCAACAGCAATGGCTTTGGCCGAATCGATGACGCTGCCGCCTCCCACAGCCAGGATGAAGTCGATGTTATGTTTTCTACAAAGCTCAATCCCCTGTTTCACAAGGCTGAGTCGAGGATTTGGCTGTACTCCACCCAGCTCAATGAATTCCACGCCTGCATCCTTAAGGGACTTCACCACCCTGTCATAAAGCCCTATGCGTTTGATGGTCCCCCCGCCGTAGTGCAAAAGAACCTTTTTGCTGTAAACCTTAGTCTCTTCTCCTACCTGGTTTTCTACACCCCTACCAAATATGATCTT
>NZ_VSCO01000105.1:0-6352 GCF_047459465.1 Caldicoprobacter sp.
ATCAATAGGGTATTCTTATTATTTCCATTCTATTGCCCCTTCGCTTTATATGATAAATCCCTGTTATCGGGTATCTGTACCTTTCATACATCAGCATGATTTCATGCATTAAGCCTATTGGGAATCTGATGGATAGACCACAGCCCACCGATATCTCTCTAGGGGTCGACATCAGCTGGACAGGATAGCCGGACGCTTTTAACATATCGTTCAAGTGAATGGCATGTTGTCTCGATCTTAAAGCTATAAGCCCGTATTCCTCTATATAGTTCATAATTTCACCCCTTATCGACAACAAAAAATATTTTAAAAGACAATAAAAGCCCGTGGTAAAGCCACACAGGCCCAATGAAAACTTCATAATATAAATATATTCTCCTATGCCCGATGGCGAAACGCCAGATATAATAAAATTAAAAAAGCAGGAGCCCAACCACGAATGCTCCTGCTTGAACCCTACATAACAAGTCATGATTACATCTTTTGTGGATTATACAACTTCGCCCTTCCACATCATATAGCCTGCAAAAACTTATACTGCGCCCTATACAGGTTATAGTACACTCCCCGCTTTTTGAGAAGCTCCTCATGATTGCCACACTCTATTATCCTGCCGTGGTCAATCACCATGATGCGATCGGCATTGCGTATGGTGGACAACCTGTGAGCTATCACAAACGAAGTTCTCCCTTTGAGAAGCTCCTTAAGCCCTTCCTGGATCAACATCTCGGTGCGAGTATCTACGCTGGATGTGGCCTCATCCAGGATAAGTATCTTGGGGTCTGCCAGCAGCGCCCGGGCAAAGGAGATAAGCTGCTTTTGCCCCTGCGACAGGCGTGAACCCCTCTCCTGTACCTGGGTATAATACCCATGCTCCATATCCTTTATAAACTCGTGAGCACGGACTATCTTGGCTGCCTCTATCACTTCTTCATCGGTAGCGTCCAATCGCCCGTACCGGATATTATCCATTATAGTCCCCGAGAAGATGAAGGGCTCCTGAAGCATTATCCCCATTTGTTTTCGCAGCGAATACAGCGTCACATCGCGAACGTCCACCCCGTCTATAAGGACGCGGCCCTCTACAGCATCATAAAACCGGCTAATCAAGCTGACTATGGTGGTCTTGCCCGCACCCGTAGGGCCCACCAGCGCAATGGTTTCACCCGGCCTTACCGTAAAGCTGACATCTTCCAATACCGGCTTTTCGGGCTCATAATAGAACGTGACGTGCTCAAATCGGACTTCACCCTTAATAGGAGGAAGCTCTATGGCTCCTTCCTTATCGGTGATATCGGGCTGTATATCCAGCATCTCAAATATGCGTTCGGTTGAAGCCATAGCCATAAGCACCGAGTTATAGAAATTACACAGGTTATTGAGCGGCTGCCAGAACCGCCACACATATCCCGTAAAGGACACTAGGATACCAACCGTGACGGTACCCTGATCCAGGAACTTCATGCCAAACCAGTAAATCAAGAATGTACCTATAGCGGCTACCCATTCAATGGAAGGCCAAAACAGGTTGTTTACCCTTATGGCGCTCATCCAGGATGAGTATATATCTTGGCTCAGCTGGCGGTAAACCCGCCGAGTCTCAGGTTCCCGTACAAAAGCCTGGATTACTCGCATGCCCGCAAGGCTTTCGTGGAGATAGGCGTTCATGTTGGAGCTCTTTTTGCGCACTGTCTGCCATCTGACCCTTATCTCCTTTTTAAGCAGTATTATGACCAAAGCCATCAGCGGCACCGTAATCAGCGATATCAGCGCCAGCCTGAAGTGTATGGAAAACATGAAAATCAGCGCTACAATCAGGGTAAAGACATCGATCACAACGTTTATAATCCCGTTGGTCAAAAGGTCGCTCAATGAATTTACATCATTGATGATGCGCACCAGTATTTTACCGGCAGGCCTGCTGTCATAAAAGGTAAACGACAGCTTTTGTATGTGGTTGAACAGGTCTTGCCGCAGTTTGAAGAGAACCTCCTGCCCCACCACCACCATAATCCTGACCCGCTTGCGCACACACACCATGCTTATGAAATTAACCCCAAGGTAGATGAGGGCGATGAAAACCAGGCCAAGGTAGTTGCCCTGCACCATATAATCGTCAATGGCTATCTGAAGGATGAGTGGCCCCAGAAGGCCACATACTGATGCTATGATCATCAGCAATAGAGTAATTAGCAGCTGCTTGGTATAGGGCTTCATATAGCTCAACAGCCGCTTGAACTGTTCCATATTAAACGGCTTTTCGAGCACCTCATCTTCAATTATTCTCTGCCTTAACATTGGCTCACCACCTGCCTCTTTGGTTGAAATTCCTCAAGGTCCCCGTACTGTTGTCTGTACAGTTCATAATACCTGCCTTTCTTGGCCAGCAGCTCTTCATGGGTACCTCTCTCGACAATTTTCCCATTCTCCAGGAATATTATTTCATCAGCGTTACGCACCGAAGAAATACGATGGGCTATGATAAAGGTGGTGCGCCCCTTCATAACCTTCTGCAGAGCCTGCTGTATCTGATATTCGGTTTCCATATCCACAGCCGAGGTACAGTCATCCATAATGAGGATTTTGGGATTCTTGAGAATAGCCCTGGCAATGGCAATCCTCTGCTTCTGACCACCTGACAGCCCCACGCCCCGCTCCCCGATAATGGTGTCATAGCCCTGGGGCATCTCCATGATGAAGTCATGAGCCCCAGCAATCTTGGCAGCCTCAATCACTTCTTCCTTGGTAGCATTGGGGTTGCCGTAGAGTATATTCCCCTCAATGGTATCGGAAAACAGGAATACATCCTGCATTACGATACCTATCTGGCTTCTTAGGGCGCTCAGCTTCCAATCGCGCACGTCAACTCCGTCTACCAATATCCTGCCTGTAGTTACATCGTAGAACCTAGCAATCAAATTTATTATAGAAGTTTTGCCGGCCCCCGTAGCCCCCATGATGCCTATGGTCTTTCCGGCTGGGGCGTTTATGTTTATGTTAAAGAGCACAGGCTGTTCTTTATAACAAAAGGAGACATTCTCAAAGACCACATCCCCCCGAAACTCGCTTGGGCAATACGCATCTTCCTTCTCCTTAATGGCTGACCCGGTATCCAGCACATTAAAAACCCTTTTGCCAGCAATTATGGCCTGGCTTATGACGTTGACGATCCAGCCCAGCATCCTGACGGGGGAAATCAGCATCCATAGATATCCGTTGAACGCCACAACGGTTCCAAGCGAAATCTCACCTGAAGCAACCATCCATCCACCGAAGCCTATTAACGCTACCGCACAAAAGCCGCTTAAAAACTCAATGAGCGGAAAATACTTGGACCATATAAAGCCGGCCTTTATGTTTTTTTCCATATTGAGCCGATTTTCCTTCTTAAACTTCTCTATTTCATATTCTTCCCTCGCAAAAGCCTTTACTACGCGCACCCCTGCGATGTTCTCCTGAGCTGCCGTGCTGAGACTAGCCTGCTGCTCCCGTATTTCGCTGTAAGCAGGCCTGATCTCCTTGTTCATCTTAAAAGCCATCCACCCGATCAAGGGCAAAATCGCCAGAGTAACCAGCGCCAGCTTAACGTTCATGGAGAATAGCACAATCGTGGTACCGATGAAATAGGTGGCATTCTCCAGTAAAAGGGGCAATCCTACCACCAATAACATCCTTATGCCCTCAATATCCCCAGTCATCCTGGACATGAGCTCACCTATGCGATTGTCATCGTAAAATGAAAACGACAGCTCCTGAAGATGGGTATACATGGCATTGCGCAGGTCATACAGGCACTTTTGTGACACGTCCTCAAATAAGTAGGACCTGGTATACGATAAGAGCCCTCTGCACGCTGCACATACAAGAATTGCCAGCAAAATTGGCACCAGAAGGGAGCGCTTGCCGCCTCGTATGACATCATCGACCAGTATTTTGGAAAGATAAGGCGTTACCATGTTTAAACCGATAACCAGCAATAAAAAAACGGTAGCAGCAAAAAGTCGCCACCTATATTTCCAGACATAGCCCATTATTCGTTTTAAAACGTCCAAATAAAACTACCCCCACTTCTTATTCATGATTTAAAAGCACCTGCCTTTCAAGGCTCCCCGGCCATTTTACGGCTATCTCTTTACCGTTATATTTTCACCCTATCATCTTTTGTCGAGAAGGGCCTTCAGATGTTGTGACATGAACAAGGGCCTGAAAAGCAAAGTGCCTGAAAGATGAAATTGTCAAAAGTCTCTATTATATTAAATGACTTTTTCTTAGCCGTCAACAAATACAAATCATAGTAATCTACCGTATATCATTTTATATTCCCATTTATTGCTATTTCACGCATTTACCCATAAGTTATAGCTATTTTCTCTCTTTTCCTCATAAAATTAACATATTCAAAATCAATTTAAGCATTCTTTACGGCATTGACCACCGCCCTGGCAATGGCCTCAGCTGCTGCCGTGCCAATGACGGTAACATCACCCTCTATTTGGCCGGTGGACAGAGCAAAGATGGTATCGCCATCCAGCATGGTATGTACAGGCCTTATGGTCAGCGCCAGCCCGTCATGAGCCATAGAAGCCACCTTGTTGGCCTGCTCTTTGGTAAGGTAAGCATTGGTAGCCACCACACCAACTGTGGTGTTACCAAACGTTGCATCTTTTGTGGCATTGCCTTTTAACATAAATCTCCATGTATTTATGAATTCGCCCGTTTTTGGATCCCGAGCGCCCGCTAATATTCTCCCGGTTTGAGGATCAACCACATCTCCTAAGGCATTTACCACCACTATGGCCCCTACCACAATGCCTCCGGGCAATCTAATGCTGGAGGTGCCAACCCCTCCCTTCATACAGCCCTCCATCCCCAGTATTTTGCCAACGGTAGCTCCCGTCCCTGCGCCCACGCTGCCCTGAGGCACATGGCCTGTGCTGGCATTCAAACACGCCTCATAGCCCATCCTCTCGTCGGGTCGAACGCGCCAATCTCCATACCCCAAATCAAATATCACGGCACCGGCTACAATGGGCACCTTGGCCACACCTGTATCAAATCCTATTCCCTGCTCTTCCAAGTACCTCATCACGCCACCTGCTGCAGCCAATCCGAAAGCGCTGCCGCCGCATAATACCACAGCATGGACCTTCTCTACCAGATTCATGGGTCGCATAAGGTCGGTCTCCCTGGTACCGGGCGCCGAGCCTCGAACATCCACGCCGCCTACCGCCCCTCCCCTGCTTATGACTACGGTACAGCCCGTTTTAGCGTGAAAATCCTGCGCATGTCCCACTTCAATGCCGGGCACGTCGGTGATTTTCCCATCATACATAGCTGCTTTCCCCCCTTATGGATACATCTCCCGCCAGTATTGTTTCCAGGCGGCCGTCGTCCAGCCGAAGTATCAAAGAACCATCCTCACCAAATCCCTCGGCATACCCTGAAAGTTCACTGCCAATACCAATTACCCGAACTCGCTTCCCCAATATGACCGAATGCGCCTCATACTCCTTTAAAAGCTCGGTAAATCTATCATTGTTCAACCTTTGTAAATAGCTTTTTTCCATCTCTTGCAGTATGGCCCTTATTATGTCCACACGGCAAAATTCCTTGTCCTTCTCTATTTTCAACGAGGTGGCCAAATCCTTTATACCATCGGGCAAATCCTCCTGCGAAAAATTGACATTTAACCCTATCCCAACAACAGCATAGTGTATAACCTGGGGTTCGGCATGCACCTCGTTCAAAATGCCGCACAGCTTTTTCCCTCCGCATACTATGTCATTGGGCCATTTGATGCCCACCTCAATCTGAGCTGAACGCTTCAAGGCATTGGCTACTGCAACGGCAGTCATGATGGTTATCCTCGAGGCCTGCTGTGGAAACAGCCGAGGCCTCAATACCACTGACATCCATATGCCCTTGCCGGGCGGCGATATCCAGCTGCGCCCTAACCGCCCTCGCCCTTGTACCTGTTCATCGGCAATGACCACCGTCCCCTCGGGTGCTCCATTCAATGCCAGCTCCTTAGCCCGCGCATTGGTAGAGCCTATGGAAGAATGTATCTCCATTTTTCTTCCGAAAACTGAAGTATCGAGCCCACGAAGGAGTAACGCATCGTCCAGAATATCCGGGACCTGCCTTAAGCAGTATCCCTTTTTAGTAGACGATTCTATCGGATATCCTTGGCTCTGCAATAGCTTTATGTATTTCCATACGGCAGCCCGGGTTATACCCAGCTGCCTGCTTATGTCCTCACCTGAAACGAAGTGCCCCAAATTATCCAGCAAAATGTTAAGCACTACATCTCTCATTGCAACCCACCTTCTTCTCTACAAAAAGGCGTTAAGCT
>NZ_VSCO01000106.1:0-6316 GCF_047459465.1 Caldicoprobacter sp.
CGATTCATTCCAAAGGGAAGTACTATAGCTGAATACAGTATAGAGGACATTTTAAAGATACGGGGATGGATAAATAATTACCCGAGGAGAGTTTTGAATGGGAAGAGCTTTAGGGAAGTGGTTGAGGAGTGTGAGAATTGTAAAAAGCCGTTCCCTCCCCTAGGGGAGGGAATATATAAAGTTTAATAAGTAAATCGAAAAACATAAGTGGACGATTAGCTTTAACAGAGAAAAAGTGTTTCATTTTAACTTGCAATTAACGAAGTTAGAGAAGGAAAATAAAATATATTGAATGTCAGCATCTTGTATTTTACTTGATAAAAAGTTCAGAACAATACATTTGCTGAATGTGTAATACTAATGTCAAGAGCACAAGCCTTGATTTTAATGGGGTTGCAGAATTGTATTTATGTATCCTCACAATTAGCGCAATTTGGGTCATAAATATTTTGACCTTGATATTATCAGTAAATATATGGTATCATTGGCTAATCATGCATATTTGGTTCATTTATTTCACTCAGCCGGTTGGACTGGTTCAGAAATCAACATAACATTGATGTCAAGGGTTGTTGAGGAACCCTATTTTTATTATTTACGGCAACAAATCAACTGGCCTAAAAGTAATAGGGTTGAGTTAACAGATAAAAAGTTTACCTACGGTTAATTTAATTATCTTAGATTTACCGTAAATCCATTGAGTATCATTTTATTAGTTATATAATAAAAGTGAGGGTGATGAACATGAAAGAAATCAATATTGCCAGAATGATTGCTAAAAAGCGACGCGAAAAGGGGTTGACGCAGGAGGAACTCGCAAATTACCTTGGCGTATCTAAGGCTGCGGTTTCTAAATGGGAAACTGGCCAGAGCTATCCTGATATTACTTTTCTTCCGCAGCTTGCGACATTTTTTAATATAAGCATTGATGAGCTCATGGGCTATGAACCTCAGATGAGCAAAGAGGATATTCGTAAACTGTATGTGAAATTATCCGCCGATTTTGCTTCCAAACCATTTGATGGAGTATTGAATTCTTGCCGTGATATTGTTAAAAAGTATTTCTCCTGCTTTTCTTTGTTATTCCATATCGGACTACTGCTTGTAAACAACTGTATGGAAGCAGGAGACAAGGAAAAGGCCCTTTCTGTGCTTTCAGAAGCCAAAGAGTTGTTTATTAGGGTAAAAACGGAAAGTGAAGATGCAGAGCTTGTTCAACTTGCCTTATATATGGAAGCGTATTGCGCCTTGCTAATGGGGAATCCGACCGAAGTAATCGAACTGCTGGAAGGAAGGAACCATAAAATCATTTCCACCGAAACGTTGCTTGCGTCAGCATATCAAATGGTTGGCAAATCAAAAGAAGCCAAATTGATATCACAAGTTGCTATATATCAGCATATGGTTAATCTCTTTGGAGCGTTAACGGATTATCTCATGCTTTGTACTGATAACCCCGAACAGTTTGATAAAACATTTAGACGTGCAAATGACATTGCCGATGCTTTTGACTTAAAAAGGCTTCATCCGTCGTTGCTCATTAAGCTCTATCTCGTTGCTGCCCAGGGATACACTATGCTTGGAAATAAAGAAAGAGCCCTGGAAATTCTCGGAAAATATACGGAGCTTGTCACCGGGGATATTTATCCATTAGAGTTAAAAGGAGATGAATATTTTTATCTAATAGATCAGTGGATTGAGGAATTCGACTTAGGAAATGTCCTTCCCAGGGATGAAAAAGTTATACGCAAGAGCATGGTCGACGGAATCATAAATAACCCTGCCTTTACAGTATTGGCTGATGAAAGCCGTTTTAGGAATATTGTGGAAAAACTAAAAAATAACTGTTAGGAACGGGACTCATCATGAAAGTGAAGAAATCAAGATATCATTAATGGAGGAGTGTACAATGGATTTGTCTATGCTAAAAGAATATTTGCCATTTCTTATTCCGTTGGTTATCTTACAGTTTGCACTTAGTATTACCGCACTTATTCATGTGCTGCGCCATCCTCATTACCGTTTCGGGAATAAGGTGATGTGGGTTTTGGTCGTTATGTTCATACACTTTGTCGGCCCGATCTTATACTTTGCATTAGGTAAGGGTGAGGATTAGATGGGTATCCTGGAAATTAAACAGCTTTATAAACGCTTTGGGCACCATGAGGTGTTGAAGGGATTGGATATGGATGTGCCCGAGCATTCTATATTTGGTTTTGTCGGGCAGAATGGCGCAGGCAAAACGACAACAATGAAAATTATCCTTGGATTATTGAAGGCGGACAGCGGATCAGTAACCGTATGCGGCGAAAAAGTTACCTATGGCGAAACAAAAACTAACCGTAACATAGGCTTTGTGCCCGACGTTCCGGAATTTTATGGATACATGAATCCAATGGAATATTTGAAGCTGTGCGGTGAGATAACCGGCCTTCCGAAAAACAAAATTAAATCGAGGAGCGAGGAATTACTGGAACTTGTGGGATTAAAAGACGAAAAAAGGAAAATTGGCCAGTTTTCCAGAGGGATGAAGCAGCGCCTAGGTATTGCTCAGGCCTTGCTGAATGAGCCAAAACTCCTGATCTGTGATGAGCCAACATCAGCGCTCGATCCAATTGGCAGGAAGGAAATACTGGATATTCTGCTTGCAGCCAAAGGGAAAACAACAATCGTCTTTTCGACCCATATTCTGTCGGATGTTGAAAGGATATGCGACCATATTGCGGTATTGCATGATGGAAAGCTTGCGCTATGCGGTACACTTTCCGAAATAAAAAAGCGTCACAGGTATAACGGATTTATACTTGAATTCGAGAATGAAAAAGATGCTTCGCTTTTTGAAAATGCGGAAGAGCTGAAACAGCCGTCAATAAGCCTGTCACGTGATGGAACCACCGTGAGGGTGTTTCTGACCGATCGCAATATGGATGGTCATTTTCTACTGAGTGTGTTATCGCAAAAGCGTCTTGTGCCGTTGAAGTTCGAAGTTATGGAACCAACTCTGGAAACTTTGTTTATGGAGGTGGTTCGGTGAGAGGTTATTTGGTATTTTTGAAGAAGGAGATATTTGAATACACAAAAACTTATAAACTACTCATTATGCTGGTGGTCTTTGCTATTTTCGGAATCACTAATCCCCTTATAGCAAAATTGCTGCCCGAAATTCTTGGAAGCCTTGCAACCGACGGTGTTATCATAACATTACCGGAGCCGACCGCCTACGATGCCTGGGAGCAGTTTTTCAAAAACGCAACGCAAATGGGACTGATCGTAACGGTGATTATATTCAGTGGCGTTTTATCTTCCGAACTCTCAAAGGGAACGCTTATCAATTTGCTGACAAAAGGATTGTCCAGAACAGCGGTCATTCTTTCAAAATACACCTGTATGGTTCTAGTTTGGACGGCAAGTATTGCTCTGTGCTTCGGGCTAACCTACGGTTACACGGTGTACCTCTTCCCAAAGGATGAAACATCAAATCTACTATTTTCTGTGTTTTGCCTATGGCTGTTTGGCTTGTTTTTACTGGCAGTGTTAATATTTTCAGCCACCTTAACAAAAAGTAATTATGGATGCCTGCTCATAACGCTAGTTGCCGTGCTTGCCTGCATGATTATGGACATCGTACCTGCGATGCATAGGTATAACCCTATTTCATTAGCGACTGATAATATGGGATTAATAATGAATTCCATAGAGGTATCTTCACTTTACAGTGCTATCCTAATTTCCTGTCTGCTTTCATTGATCTTTGTGTCACTTTCGGTAACGATATTTCGAAGAAAGCAATTGTAAGTGGCTGCATACCTTGGTTATACAGAAGATAGCAAAAGAACCGTTGATATATTTCCGCATACCAGCAGTTTTGGACTGCATATCAGGCATATCTGAATGGTAGGGACAATTGTATTAGGTGATTTGAAGGGTATAAGGAATGGGGCATAGATAACGTATAGGTTGAGGAGACAGGGCGGATCAGGTTAAAGCGCGAAGTCCTCCATGTTAATTTGATTTCATGCTAAAATTTAAGAATGGGAGGATTTCAAATGGAAATTATAAACATGACTCAACTAAACAAAAACTAGATAATCCAAGATGCACAAATATTGACTGATAGTATTCCAATTGGCTGGCCGACACTTTGAAAACATTTACTTATACTTTTGTGCGTGGGGTAAGTAGTGCTAAGGACGCGCATGATAAAAAGGACGTCTCCCTCCGGCATTGATAAAGCTTTTTCGTTAATATCCCGGAGATGAGACGTCCACTTATTTGTTACATATAACGCTTGTATCGATGATTATAATACTTTAATCTCGTTAGAAGGCGATGCAAAGGGACCCGGGATGACTTGCAGACCACGATGATTTCCAAAGTAGTCTGTATCAAAGCGTATCGGCGTTCCATCCGGGTTTTCAAAGTATTGTTCCGGTTCGAACGCTTTGCCGAGCACCTGAGTGTTGATCATCCGTACGTTGAAATCTTTTATGTAATCGAATATATTTGTGACCAGATAATAGTGACCGTCCCTTTCCACCAGTTCGACCTTAATCTCCCCATCGCCTTTTTCAACCAGCAGGTAATTCACTTCTTTTTTCCATGGTTTAGCGCCGTTTAGGTATGCATTTCCTTCACTCCAGATCGGCAAATGACCAAAGTGTACAGGTTCTAAAGCTCTCATGTTTGGAGGCTTGGAAAAATCGAACTGGGCAATCCATTCATCGTAGGTTGGGTACTCGTCAAAAACGTGCGTGCCAACCTGCTTGTTTTCCCGGATGGTCTGTTGTGAGTCATGATCGTTATGGCTTTCATGGTCTTCAGCTGGCCACTTCTGGACAAATATGTTGTTGTAGAAACGGTTGTCGCCGTGAAGGATGGTCATCCAGCCCATCACTTCCGTACGGTGCGGTATGTGGTATGGCGTGTAACGCCAACCGGTTCCCCTGCCAACTGAAGTAAATGCACCGCAGATAAGGTTGTGGACTAAAGCCACGCCTTGGGTCGCAAAGCGAAGGCTGACCTCTGAAAGCAGTATATTGTTATCGATCAGCGTTGGACCATGGCTGACTTCTACAAATATATCTTGAGAATCCATATTTCCCTCAAGCTTTTTGACATGCGGCGGCCGCTGGTTATCATGGAGCAGGTTCTGTGTAATGCGCGTGCCCTGTGCTTCCCAGTCGCACCAGATCCCCATTGTGCAATGGTGGATATGGTTGCGGCGTATGATCACATCGATGGCCGCATGCAATTTTATCCCGGCAATTTCTGCACCGCCCAGCTCTTGCATATTATTTATATGGTGGATATGGTTGTCCTCAATGATGCTGAATGCACCGCCCATCCTGCCAATAATGCCGCCCTGTTCACAGTGGTGGATATTGCAGCGGCGAATTATATGGCTGCCGACTTTTTCTTTCAGCCAACCGTGATATTGGCCGCGGCAAACCGCGTCGCGTTCCATCTGTGTAGGACTTTTTACGTGCTTCTTTGTGAAATAATGGTCGTTGTCAGGATCATAGTATTTGCCCAGAGAAATGCCGGCACACCTGCTGTTTGAAATTTCGCAGTCTTCTATAATCCATCCCTTGCTCCAGTGAGGGCCGATCATGCCGTCTTGAAAGGCTGCTGGCGGTGCCCAGGTGGTAGCTGCTTTATCGATCTTGAATCCTCTGACGGTGATATAGCTGACGCCTGGCTTAGATGGCATAAAGCACCTGCGGCGTACGGTGATCTCAACATTTTCCTCATTTGGATTCAGCCCTTGGAAATTGGCATAAATGATTGTCTCATCGGTTTCTGGGTCCTGTTCTGTATACCACTTATAAATGGATTCTTCTGGTACCCAGCTGTACTCATAAACTTCGCCTTTGAGACATTCTTCCAAAGTGGAGGCCTCATACATCGCTTTGTCATTTAAGAAAACGCAGCCAGTGTGTTTAAGTGGCCTAGCGAAATACCAGTCTCCAAATACAAAGGTAGTATAGGGATTGTAATCGCCGAAGAAGCTGTTTGGGATGCGGCATACCCAAACATTTCCTTCGTAATGCTTCCAAGTTTTTACCTGTTCTGCTCCGGTAATCACAGCACCGAGAGGTACAATACTAGTATAAGTGATACGGGCATCTTCAGTGCCGGAATGAACCGGGTCTACATACTCCCGGTAAATCCCAGGAGCAACCAATATTTCATCTCCGGGAAGCGCCACCTTTGCAGCATCGTTGATGCGTTTAAATGGCCTTTCCTTGGAACCGTCACCGTCCCTCTCGGCATTTACGTCTACATAATATTTCATGACAAAATCCCCCTTTATTTG
>NZ_VSCO01000107.1:0-6250 GCF_047459465.1 Caldicoprobacter sp.
GCATACCATTCATGGAAGCCGCCATCTTCTTCCCATTCACCTGCACTATTATGGGCTCGCGGCTCCAACTAAAGCTACCTCCGTATATGCGTTTAATAACAGCGGTATCTGCAGCTGTTAACGGCTCACAGTCAGCATGGTTGGTTCCACCACGGCGCTTTACATAAAAAGTCAGTCCTGTTTTTACATGAGTAACTTTAGCTATGGAACCCCTGGTAAAAATCTTATCGGCTCCGCCGAACCAAGGCGTCATCTCCACCCCATCCCTTGAAATAGGCGTAAGATCCGAGGGCCTTGTATAATTTCGGTTAGATGTACTGCTTACAGGCTTGCTTTTCGTCCCTACCAGCTCTATTTGATCCACCGGTTGTTTTAATACGGTTTCGCCTATCTTCTCACGGGATACCTCTACTCCGTTTTCCCTTGTTATATAGACTTCTATCTGTTTCTGCCCCTTCTGGCCTTTCTGCTCTATCTTTTTCTGGCCTTTATACAGGCTGGAGGTATTTTTGACGACGGTATTGAACGGTATCTCCTCGGTATATGTCACCTTTTCATGGGTCACCACTGTCACAAGGCTTTTGAGAGCTTGCAGCTTGAGCTTTTGCCCTGGCCTTATCATTTCAGGCTTCAAACCCGGATTGGCTGCTTGAATATCGGCTACTCTCATGTCATGGTTCCGTGCAATATCCCACAGCGTATCCCCTTCTTTTACTTCATATTCCTGAACCTCTGCTGTACCTGTAGTGACTATCTTAAAAGCTTTATCAACGTCCACAACACTGCTATAAAGCACCGTTTGGGGAATAATCTCTACGCTTTCCTTAAATCCTATATCCTCCAATACCGTATCTTCAGATTGTCCCACCGTTAAGCGATAGGAATCCTTAACCCGTTCCAGTACTTCTTCAGCTTCATCATAAGTCTTTAGAAAACAGACCGGCTGTCCATCCACTGTTATGGCAAATGCATCAGTCTTTATCTCCACAACTTGCTGTATATTCCTTGCCAAATCGTATTCACTTGTAAACAGGCCACTATACTTCTCTCTTTCTTTAAAATAAACTTTGGCTCCTATGTATATTTTCTGACCCCCATATTTATCCTTTATGCCTTCTATAACTTCATCGTAGATGCTCAGCCCTTTAGCTGCTGATTTTAATACGCCCACTTCCACATCGTTGACGTACATGGCGTAGCCCGTTGTGTTATCATCCACCTCATAGCTATAAGTAAACCCCGTTAAAAATATAAAGCATGCCATCACAAATACAATAACGTTTCTCTTCATTTTGCTTCGCCTTCCACTACACCCTCTTTCCCTCTTTAATCAACTATTAATAATTGTTAAATATTTTTTACAAAAATATTACGAAACCATATTTCTATAGTTCTACACATTTCTTAAAAATCCTTCTTTTTCAATTAAATTTTTTCACAGAATTTTTGATTTATTAAAATCGGATTTTAGGAAAAACTATTCAAAAGAAAGGAGGATAAGCGGGAATGGAGCTTACAAACAAAGAGAAGATATTGCTGGAGGATCAGCTTCAAGCAGAATATATGTGCATCAACAAATACAGAGCATATGCTGCCCAGGCAGTAGATCCGGAGATTAAGCATCTTTTTGATCTGGTAGCAAAACAGGAAGAACAGCACGCAAACACCATTAAAATGTTGCTCCAGCAAGGTGGTTTCAACCCGCCGACCCAGCGATAAAAATATGCAGAAGGGAGGGAAGGCCATGCCTCAAAATCAACTGAGCGAAAGGGAAATGCTTTACGATTCCATTATGACGGAAAAATACATTTCAGATGCGTATAACAACGCCATTATAGAATCGGTTAACCAAAACATAAAACAGGCCTTACAGCACATTCAACAGGAAGAACAGGACCATGCGCAACTATTCTTTGAAGCCATGCACCAGCGCGGCTGGTACCCTGTAGAAGCCGCCCATCCCAGCCAGGCTGCCAAGCAAGATGTAGACCAGCAAATTTCAAGCCAAATGCAAAGTAATCTCCAAAAGCTCGAACAGAAAGTACAAAATCGAGGGTGAAAAACAGTAAAAGGGGTATCAACTCATGTACCCCTTTTACTAAACCCGTTAACATATCTTTTTTACCCAGCCGAACTTGTCCTCTTCTCTGCCATATTGAATGCCTGTCAGTTTATCATACATCAGCTTGGAAAATTCACCCATATCGCCATCGTTTATCTGTATGATCCTATCATTCCAATTGAGCTCCCCAACGGGCGATATAACGGCAGCGGTGCCAGTACCAAACACTTCCTCAAGCTTACCCCTTTCGTGGGCTTCAAATACTTCATCTATGGAAATCAGCCTCTCCTCCACTTTATAGCCCATAGACCTGGCCAGGGTGATTACCGAATCACGGGTAATGCCCGGGAGTATGCTGCCGCCTTCCAGCGATGGCGTCACTATTACACCATCTATCTTAAAGAATATATTCATGGTGCCAACTTCCTCCACGTATTTGTGGTGACACGCATCCAGCCACAATACCTGGGTATATCCTTTTTTCTTGGCCTCTTCAGCAGCATAAAGACTAGCAGCATAGTTAGCAGCAGCCTTGGTATATCCTAAACCACCCTTTGCAGCCCGCACGTACTTATCGGTAACGTATATCTTCACAGGCTTAAATCCTTCGGCATAGTACGCTCCCACTGGAGAGAGTATGATAAACAGCTTATAAGTGTTTGATGGCCTTACGCCCAAATAGGGATCGGTGGCAATTATAAAAGGCCTGATATAAAGGGCAGTACCTTCTGCCTCGGGAACCCAATCTTTTTCAACCTCCAGCAACGCCTTCAAGCCTTCCCATAACAGCTCTTCGTCCACCTGAGGTATACACAGCCTTTCAGCCGACCGATTTAGGCGAGAAATGTTATCCATGGGGCGGAAGGTGACTATTTCTCCTCTTATATTTCTATACGCCTTCAATCCTTCAAAAATAGCCTGCCCATAATGAAATACCATAGCAGAAGGCTCAAAGCTTACCGGACCATAGGGTATAATTCTGGGGTCATGCCATCCTTTTTCTACGCTGTAATCCATAACGAACATGTGATCAGTAAATACAGTGCCAAACCTGAGCTCCTCATTTTTGGGCTTAGGCTTTGGATTTTGATTCCTTATAAATTTAATATGGGCCATAAAAACGCCTCCCACTGCTCTAATATAAAGTGCATAAAAATTCATTATTGGTAGATTATATCACTTCTATGGTACCTTTTCCATATGGTAAATTCATTTTTTTGGTTTATCAATCTTCCTCATCTTCAGAACGCTTAACTCTTGCAACAGAAACCACCGATACCCCTTCGTCCAGCTTCATAAGAACAACCCCTTGGGTGTTTCTGCCGCTGCTGACAACCTCCCTGGAATCTATGCGTATAACCGCTCCCTCCGAATTGATGATCATGAGGTCTTCATCGGTAACTACCTTTAAAGCCACCATTTTCCCCGTCTTCTTGGTGGTGTTCATGGTTATGATGCCCTTTCCACCACGACCCTGTACCCTATATTCGTCAATAGGCGTCTTCTTCCCATATCCATTTTCGCTTATGGAAAGGACATAGGCTCCTTCTCTTACCAGGTCCATCCCGACGATATAATCTCCTTTCTCCAGCTCCATACCCTTTACCCCCATAGCCGCTCTGCCCATGGGACGTACCTCCGACTCATGGAAGCGAATGGCCATACCGTTATGAGATGCCATTATTATCTCCCTATGACCATCGGTCAGCTGCGCCTGTATCAGCTCATCATCCTCTCGAAGGGTGATGGCCACAAGCCCTCCTTTACGTATATTTATAAATTCCTCAATGGGGCTTTTCTTGATGTACCCTTTTCGGGTGGCCATCACAATATATTTCTTGTCATCCACGTCCCTTACGGGGATTACCGCCTGTATCCTTTCCCCTGGAACTACCTGGATCAGATTTATTATAGGCGTTCCCCGAGCCTGTCTACCAGCCTCCGGTATCTCATAAGCTTTGAGCTCATAAACCTTGCCCAAGCTGGAAAAGAATAACAGCCTGTCATGGGTAGAGGTAACGTATATGTCTTCTACAAAATCGTCTTCCCGGGTTTGAAGAGCGACAATTCCCCGTCCGCCACGGTGCTGGCTCTTATACACGCTAAGAGGTGTTCTCTTCACATACCCATAATGGGTCAAGGTAATTACTACATCTTGTTCCTGAATCAAGTCTTCAACATCTATTTCATCGGACGCCGAAGAAATTACCGTCCTTCGCTCGTCATTATACTTTTCTTTGATTGCCAGCAGCTCCTCTTTTATGATGCCATACACCATGGATTCATTGGCCAAAACTTCCTGCAGGTATTTTATGGTGTTTTGGAGCTCTGCGTATTCCTGCTGGACCTTCTCCCGCTCCAATCCAGTGAGCCTTTGCAGGCGCATATCAAGTATGGCTTGAGCTTGCTTTTCGGTCAACGAGAAATTCTTCATCAATCCCTCTTTTGCAATCTGAACGGTTCTGGAACTGCGAATCAATGAAATCACCGCATCTATATGATCCAACGCAATAAGCAAGCCTTCCAGTATATGCGCCCTTGCCTGTGCCTTATCAAGGTCATAACGGGTACGACGGGTTATAACCTCTTTTTGATGAAGAATATAATGGGTCAGCATTTCCTTGAGGTTCATGATTTTGGGCTGCCCATCCACCAAAGCCAGCATGATGACCCCAAATGTCTCCTGCATCTGGGTATGCTTGTACAGGTAATTCAAGACCACATTGGGATTGGTATCCTTCTTAAGCTCAATCACTATCCGCATGCCAGATTTATCCGATTCATCCCTTATATCCGATATGCCCTCTATGCTCTTATTCCGTACTAGTTCAGCAATCCTTTCGATCAATTTTGCCTTATTCACCTGATAAGGTATTTCTGTAACCACTATCCGGGATCTGCCATTTTCCATCTCTTCAATCTCGGCTTTTGCCCTGGTCTTTATGCGCCCTTTCCCAGTAAAATAGGCCTCCCGTATGCCCTCTTTCCCAAGAATTATACCGCCGGTGGGAAAGTCAGGCCCCTTTATATATTTCATCAGCTGTTCTACCGTAATGTCAGGATTATCGATGAGGGCAATGGTACCGTCTATCACTTCCCCCAAATTATGGGGAGGAATGTTGGTAGCCATTCCTACTGCAATACCTGACGAACCGTTTACCAGCAGATTGGGAAATTTTGAAGGAAGCACGGTGGGTTCCTTCAAAGTCTCATCAAAGTTGGGCATGAAATCTACCGTATCTTTTTCTATATCGGCCATGAGCTCCATGGCAATCTTAGACAGCCTTGCTTCGGTATAACGCATGGCAGCCGGCGCATCACCATCTACAGAACCGAAATTGCCATGGCCATCCACAAGAGGGTATCTTATGGAAAAATCCTGGGCCATGCGCACCATTGCATCATAAACCGCTGCGTCTCCGTGGGGATGATATTTACCCAACACATCGCCAACGATTCTGGCAGATTTCCTATACGGCTTATCGGGAGTGATGCCAAGCTCAAACATGGAATAGAGTATCCGCCTGTGAACAGGCTTTAAGCCATCCCTGACATCCGGAAGCGCGCGGCTCACTATAACGCTCATGGCATAATCGATGAAGGAGCGCTTTACCTCATCTTCTATATTTACCTCTATCACTTTCTGGTTTGTGAAATCCATGGCAAACATTCTCCTTTACTTATAGAGTTTTATATGTCCAGATTTCTTACCAATTTTGCGTTTTTCTCAATAAATTCGCGCCTGGGTTCAACCTTTTCTCCCATGAGTATGGTGAATATCTCATCGGCTGCTATGGCATCCTCCAGCTTAACTTTTAGTATGGTCCTGGTTTCAGGATTCATGGTGGTCTCCCATAGCTGTTCGGGGTTCATTTCACCCAAACCTTTATATCGCTGTATTTCAATGCCATCACGGCCTATATCGTTTAGCAACTTTTCCAATTCGGCATCGCTATAGACATAGTATTCTTGTTTACCCTTGGCCACCTTGTATAGAGGAGGTTGGGCTATATATACGTGGCCGTTTTCTATAAGAGGTCTCATATACCGGTAAAAGAACGTAAGGAGCAATGTGCGTATATGGCTTCCATCAACATCCGCATCGGTCATGCATATGATCCTGTGGTAGCGGAGCTTGCTGATATCAAACTCATTGTCGATGCCCGTACCAAAAGCCGTCACCATGGC
>NZ_VSCO01000010.1:0-26521 GCF_047459465.1 Caldicoprobacter sp.
CAACACAAATAAAAAAATTCCAAGGGTTTAAACCCTTGGAATTGCTGGAGCTGGCGATGGGACTCGAACCCATAACCTGCTGATTACAAGTCAGCTGCTCTACCAGTTGAGCTACGCCAGCATCTATGGTGATCCAGAAGGGACTCGAACCCTCCATCTTTAGTATAATAGGCTGGCATTCTAACCGGTTGAACTGGTAGGTCGCATTTAATGGTGACCCCGATATGCTTCAAAACCCTGTTACCGCCGTGAAAGGGCGGTGTTCTTAACCACTTGACCACGGGGCCGTAAGTAGTGACCCATTGACGATTCGAACGCCAGACACCTGGATTAACTCCCAGCGCTCTACCGATTGAGCCAATGGGTCACACATCAACCAGTGCAGGTTATCATTGCTTCTATGCAATAGCCCCCATCAAAGCTTTGATATGATATCCCTTGCCACCACTATTCCGGTTACAGATGCCTGCATAAGCCCGCGAGTGATGCCCGCGCCATCCCCAATGGCATATAGGTTCTTAACAGGGGTCTCAAACTTGCTATTCACCTCTATTTTGCTGCTATAAAATTTAACCTCGACACCATATAGCAGCACATCGCGGGAATACAGCCCCGGAGCTATCTTGTCAAAAGCCCTTAGCGCCTCCACTATGGATGTAAGGTAGCGCTGCGGTAGAACATAGCTCAAATCGCCCGGCACAGCGCTCTTTAAAGTGGGAATGGTGGCCGACTTTTTAAGCCTGCTGTAGTCAGTTCTCCTGCCCATAAGCAGGTCCCCTAAGCGCTGCACCATGATGCCGCCGCCGGTCAGCATGTTGGCCAAATAAGCGATATACTTGCCATACTCTATGGGCTGATTGAAAGGCTGCGTAAAACGAGTGGAGACCAGCACGGCAAAATTGGTGTTGTCGGTCTTGAGGGCAGGATCAGCATAGCTATGGCCGTTTACAACCGCTATTTTACCATCATAGTGCTCTTCCGATACCACCCCGCCCGGATTCATGCAGAAAGTCCTCACCTTGTTCTCAAAGGTGTCAGAGTAGTATACCAGCTTGGCCTCATACAAATCCTTCGTGAGGTGATCCATGATCGCATTGGGCACTTCAACCCGTACGCCGATATCCACTTCATTGTTGTAAATGGGTATGCCGTGTTTTTTGGCCTGCTGAGATAACCACTCGGCTCCTGCCCGCCCCGGTGCCACCACCACGTAATCGCAATATATAGTTTCCTTCTGTCCGTGCTTTTGTACAACAACCCCTGTAGCCTTCCCATCGCTTACAACTATATCAACAGCTTCGGTCATGGGACTAAACTCAACGTTGGCCTGACCGGTGAGGTATTCATACATAGCTTTAAGCACGTCAATAGCCTTCTCGGTGCCCAGATGCCTTACACCGCATGGAATGAGGCGTATGTTATACTTCAAAGCCTCGTACTTTATCTCGTCTACCCTAGCCGAATTTACGCCATGCAGCGTCGCATTAGCACCAAAACTTAAATATATATCATCGGCATATTTTATCAGCCGGTTAGCTTCAGCCTCATCCATATAATCCAGAATGCGGCCACCCACTTCGGCGCTTTGGGTCAGCTTACCATCGCTGAAAGCCCCTGCGCCGCCCCATCCGCTTACTATGGCGCAGGGATGACAGTTGGCACATTTCCCCGTTTCCCGTGCAGGGCATGCCCTCCTATTTAAATGGGGCCCTTTGTCTACCATCAACACCTTCAATCCCTTATTTTGCTTGACAAGTTCAAGAGCCGTAAAAATGCCCGCTGGCCCAGCCCCTATTATCACCACATCATATCTTTCCATAATCGACGTCGCGTTCCCTCCTTAAACTTTAAAAAAGACTATAATGACTATATAATACTCCCTTTTTACAAAAAGCTTCTAATAAAGGCCCATACGCAGCCAATTCCTTAACCTTTTAATTAGACCTATTACACGCAAAAACTGCCCTTGGACAATTCCATGCGCCCAATAAATGATACCAGAAAAATCAGCTTAAATCAATCAGCTATATCCATTAGAAAAGCCCCTTCTTACAATTTATTGCAAGAAGGGGCTTGATTCACTCTACCAAAAGCGCCAAGTCACTTATCCTTCAGGTGCTCGTTAAGCGCCTTTACCAATTCGTCTACATCGATCCCGTGAACCGCCGATGCCTCTTCCAGCGTCTCACCGGTGGATATAGGACATCCCAGACAGTGCATGCCAAACCGTAGGAAAATGGGCACTGTACTTCGATCAATCTGCAGCACCTGGGCAATGGTCATGTCCTTGGTCACCTGTGCCATAGCACTACCCCCTTTATTCTTTTTTCTCCTTACATCATACACCTGCTTATGCTAATAATCAATCCCTTTATTTAGATTTTAGCTTATCTCATCTAGATTATACGGTGTCTCCTGATATACATAGTAGTTTAGCCAGTTGGCAAACAGCAAGTTTGCATGGCTACGCCAATTTACAATAGGCGTAGCGTTTGGATCATCCCCTGGAAAATAATTCTTCGGCAGATTTATATTAAGCCCCTTGGATTTGTCCCTCTCATATTCCTCCTTGAGCGTAAGGGGATCGTATTCGGAATGGCCTGTTACAAATACCTGCCTACCATTTTTAGAAACAACTATATAAACCCCCGCTTCTTCCGACTCAGCCAAAATCTCAAGCTCGGGAACTTTGAGTATATCCTCCCTTCTCACCTCGGTGTGCCTGGAATGCGGTACATAGAATACATCATCAAAGCCTCTCAGCAACTTTTCGTTCTTTTTGCACACCCTATGGGGGAATACTCCAAACATCTTTTGTGGCAGCTTATATTTGGGTATTCCATAGTGATAATAAAGCCCAGCCTGAGCTGCCCAACATATATGGAAGGTGGAGAAGACGTGGGTCTTGCTCCACTTCATTATCTCCTTAAGCTCCTCCCAGTAATCCACCTCTTCAAATTCAAGATGTTCTACCGGCGCACCCGTTATAATCATCCCATCAAACTTCTGATCGCGGATTTCATCGAAGGTGGTGTAGAACTTTGTAAGGTGCTCCTTGGAGGTATTCTTGGACACATGGCTCTTGGGATGAAGCAGCACTATATCTACCTGCAAAGGCGAATTCCCCAGGAGGCGCAATATTTGAGTCTCGGTCACTATCTTATTGGGCATGAGATTTAGTATCACGATCTGTAAAGGCCTGATATCCTGATGCAGAGCTCTGTCTTCAAACATCACGAATATATTTTCATTGATCAATGTTTCAGCAGCTGGCAGGTCGTTGGGGATCTTTATTGGCATATCTCATCTCCCTTCCTAGACTTCTTTAAATAGGTCCGTCGATAGATACCTCTCACCTGTATCGGGCAATATTACCACTATGGTTTTGCCCTCATTTTCCTTTCGTTTGGCAACCTGGGTGGCTGCAAAAGCGGCTGCGCCGGAAGATATCCCTACCAGCAAACCCTCGGTCCTTGCAAGAGCTCGAGAAGTGCTGTAAGCCTCCTCGGTTTTCACCGTTATGACCTCATCTATAATGCTGGTATTGAGAACCTCGGGTATAAACCCAGCCCCTATGCCCTGAATCTTATGCGGACCCGGTTTACCTCCCGACAGCACCGGTGAATCAAAGGGCTCTACGGCTATAACCTTTATATCGGGTTTACGCTGTTTCAAAACCTCTCCGACACCGGTAATTGTGCCGCCTGTTCCCACCCCTGCTACCAATATATCAACTTCTCCGTCGGTATCACGCCATATCTCCTCGGCGGTCGTACGCCTGTGAATTTCGGGATTGGCAGGGTTCTTAAACTGTTGCGGCATAAACGAACCGGGTATGCTGGCTGCCAACTCCTCAGCCTTCCTAATAGCCCCCCTCATGCCCTCAGCCCCTGGGGTCAATACCAGCTCTGCACCCAGGGCCTTTAAAAGGCTTCTTCGTTCAAGGCTCATGGTATCCGGCATGGTAAGGATCAGCCTGTAACCCTTAGCAGCCGCTACTAGTGCCAGCGCAATGCCCGTGTTGCCGCTGGTGGGCTCAATAATGGTGGAATTTTTATCTATCAAGCCCCTTCTCTCAGCATCCTCAATCATCGCAAAGCCTATTCTATCCTTGACGCTTCCACCGGGGTTGAAGTACTCCAGCTTTGCAATCAAACGGGCCTTTAAGCCGTTAACTTCACTGTAATTGGTCAATTCCAACAGAGGAGTATTGCCTATGAGATCCGTTAATGTCTTTGCAATCCTGGCCATAATATCATTCCTTCCTTAAAAAGATTTTATTGAAATTCATATTTTTCTTCAAGACTTTATAGTGAAGATTCAGATATAATACATATATCCATCAATTACTTCTTCCTGATAAGCATCAGCCAAATCCTTCAGGGTAATGCCATCTACCACTTGGTTCAGTTCATCCCTTATTCTAGCCCATACATACTTGGTTATGCACTGGCTTTCCCTTACGCACTTCTCCTTCTTTTGTCCTTGCTTTACGCATTTGACAGGAGCCAAATCACCTTCCAGTGCTCTCAAGATGTCGCCCACCGTAATTTGCTCGGCAGGCTTGGCGAGCATATAGCCTCCCGTAGGCCCCCGAACGCTTTTTACCAGCCCAGCTTTCCTAAGGGCAGACAGCACCTGCTCAAGGTATTTCCCCGGAATGTTACGCCTTTCGGCAATGCTTTTTACTGGGACGCTATCTTCTGAAGAGTTGAGCGCCAACTCCAACATGGCTTTAACCCCATACCTTCCCCTAGTCGAGATAGTCATAGTCAACCCTTCACTGCCTTTCTCAAAGCCTGATCCAGGTCGTATATCAGGTCATCTGCATCCTCTATGCCTACTGATATCCTAATCATGTCAGGCGTAACGCCGGCGGCGCGCTGCTCCTCTTCGGACAGCTGAGCATGAGTGGTACTTGCAGGATGGATCACAAGGGATTTGGCATCGGCCACATTAGCCAAATGGGAGAATATCTCCAGGCTATTTATAAACCTCTTGCAGGTATCTATATCGCCTTTTATTCCAAAAGTGAATATAGACCCCGCTCCTTTGGGGAAATACTTTTGGGCCAGTTGATAGTATTTGTTCCCCTCAAGGTTTGGATAATTGACCCATGAAACCGCCGGATGGGATTTCAAATATTCCACAATCTTTCTGGTATTTGACACGTGCTTTTCCACCCTCAAGGACAGGGTCTCAAGGCCCATCAGCAAGAGGAATGAGTTAAACGGGCTTATGCAGGCCCCTGTATCCCGTAACAGCTGGGCCCTGGCCTTCATGATATAGGCTGCAGGACCAAAGGCTTTGGTATAAACCAATCCATGATAGCTGGAATCGGGCTGCGTAAGGCCAGGGAACTTCCCGCTGGCTTCCCAATCGAATTTTCCACCATCCACTATCACCCCGCCTATCGATGTGCCATGCCCGCCTATAAACTTAGTGGCCGAATGTACCACTATATCGGCCCCGTATTCTATAGGCCTTATAAGGTAAGGGGTGCCAAAGGTGTTATCGACGATGAGGGGGATGCCATTGTCGTGTGCAATCCTAGCTACTGCTTCAATGTCCACCAAGTTTATACCTGGATTTCCTATGGTCTCAACGAACAGGGCTTTGGTCCTGTCTGTAATAGCTTTTCTAAAATTATCGGGATCATCGGGATTTACAAATATCACCTTTATGCCAAACTTGCCGAGCGTCACGGAAAACAGGTTGTAGGTCCCGCCGTACAACGTGCTGGCAGATACTATCTCATCCCCGGCTGATGCGATATTCAAAATAGCATACGTGATAGCCGCCGATCCCGAGGCCACAGCCAGGGCTCCCACACCGCCTTCTAGAGCTGCCATCCTCTTTTCGAAGACATCGGTGGTGGGATTCATGATCCTGGTGTATATGTTGCCTTCCTCCTGAAGGGCAAATAGCTTAGCAGCATGATCGGTATCCTTAAAGACATAGGACGTGGTTTGATATATGGGCACAGCTCTTGCTCCTGTAACCGGATCGGGAAGCTGACCTGCATGTACCTGCAGCGTGTCAAACCCAAGCTTTCTTTGGCTCACTTGTATCAACCCCCTAGATACAGGATATAAAGTCTACTAAATTATAGTAAATCAATTAAATATAGTAAATCAATGCCGATGCTTCCATCATCTTTCTATATTCATTTACCAGGTCTTCGATGGTTATGGAATTTAACACGTTGTTGATCCTATCGTTTATCTTGCTCCAAAGGTTTTTCTCCAGGAATTTCTCCATTACATCCTGCATGCCGGTATCCTGCTGGGATGGCTCCACTATCGAAAGCTCGCCTTCCAATACCCTCAGTACATCCCCAACTGTAGTGCTGGCGCTATCGCAGGCCAATATATATCCGCCGCGCGAACCTTTAATGCTCTTTACCATGCCCGCCTTCTTAAGCGCGTTAAACACCTGCTCGAGATACTTTTCCGAAATGCCCTGCCTTTCGGCTATGCTGTTTAGCGCCGTATACCCGCCTTTTGAATTTGAGTATAAAGCCAGGTCAACAATGGCTCTCAACCCATATCTACCTCTAGTGGATATCTTCATTTGCGCTCTGCTCTGCCCCTCCTTTCTTCATTAAATAATGCCCAACGATCTTTTTCTACTAATCCTATATGATTACTGTTATTCATAAATATTACTATACTTGCTTTATATTGTCAAACATATTTTTTCCCGATATTTGAAAATTTTTATTGTAATTTTTGACCTTTTAACTGGACATACTAATCATGCAAATACTCTCATTGCAACCAAAACTTCTGGATGGAAGACCTACACACGGAAAAACGGCAGAAGAGATTAGTAGACAATTGGAAATGGCAAAAAGAATAGCATTTTTAAATGAAGTGCTAAGAATGGCCTTAAGTGAGCCATTAAGCCTATCCCGTCTGCAGCAAACAATCCCTTTCACACGTTGATATTATCCGGGTTTGCTGGTATCATATAATGGAGATAAAGCCTTTATAACGAGGATGATTTTTATGGCTCTGTGTTCGTTTAACAACAACTACCATATGTTTGATGTGACCCCGGTAGAAAACCTATTCATACAGGAATTCATGTTAAAAGCTCCGGGCGATTTCGTAAAGGTGTATCTTTACGGGCTCAAGCAGTGCTATTATCCAGAATACGCCGAAAATTCTCTGGAAAGCTTTGCTAAAGCCTTGGAGCTTGAACAAGAGGTAGTCGTCAACGCATTTCATTACTGGGAAAGACAGGGTATATTGAAAATTATTGAAAACGAGGATGGGAAGTTCGCCGTACAATACTTTAACATAAAGGATATCCTCTATAATAAAAATTTGGACGTCGAGAATACGCTGTACAAGTACAGGGATTTCAACCAAAATCTGCAGCTCATCTTCGATAAACGGCTGCTTACACCGCAGGAATACCTCAAAATATACGATTGGCTGGAAGTCCTTCAACTGCCCAAAGAAGTCGTGCTCATGATGATACGGTTTTATATATCGAAGAAAGGACCTAACATTAGCATCAACTATCTGGACAAAATAGCACAGCAATGGGCTAGGGACGGAATAAACACTCTGCAAAAAGCCGAAGAGTACATAGAGAGCTGTGAATCGTGCTATCAGGACACTGTGGCCATACTCAAATACCTGGGAATTCATCGTGCACCCACCAAGGCCGAACTGGAGCTTTATAAAAAGTGGCGGGATGTGTGGGGCTTTTCGCTCAATACCATACTCCAGGCCTGCAAGGAAACAACCAAAACCAGCTCGCCCAGTTTTGGTTATCTAGACAAAATATTGGAAAACTTCAATAGGCTAGGGCTCAAAACTCCTCAGCAAATAAACCAGTACCTGGAAAACAGGGAAACCATAGCGAGCAAAATAAAGGAAGTGCTCTTTGAACTGGGATACAAGGATACCACCCCTACTCCCGAGTACCAGGCCTTTTACATCAAATGGACAAGCCAATGGCAGTTACAGCACGAGGTCATATTAATTGCATGCAAACAATGCGTGCGCAGAAAGCTGAGCACCAGCTTTGAAATGGTAGATGCCGTACTAAAGCGCTGGGTAGAAAAAGGCCTGCGCACAAAAGAGGATATCAAAGAATACCTCAAGAAAAAACAAGAGCTAAATGAACGGATACAAGCGGTCCTCGAGCGGTTAGGAGAAGAAAGGTCTGTAACGCCGGCTGATCGCAAGCTCTTTCTGAAATGGACCGAGGAATGGAAGCTACCCTATGAACTTATACTCCAGGCTGCTGAATATTCGATAATGGCCGAAAATAAACTTTCGTTCATGAACAAAATCCTATATAGCTGGTATAGCAGCGGTATAAAGACTGTTGAAGAAGCCATAACCGATCATGAACGCCATTTACAAGGGCTATATCTAGTAGCACAAAACAAGCCCTTGAAAAAACAGGTGGATTTCAACAAGTTCCAGCAGCATACTTATACCGATGAAGAGCTAGAGTTACTGTTTGAAGACATCGAAAACGGCTGATTTTGGGGGCATACGCCATGAAAGAAGTGATTCTCAGGGAGATATTGAAGGAGTATGAGGATATACGCCATCGGGAGGAAGAAGCTCTAAGGCAAAGAGAAAATTACGTAATGCAAGTAATACCTGAAATCGCTGATATGCGCCGTGCTTTGGTTGAGGCGATGGCACGGCGCTCCATGGAAATAATAAGGAATCCCAACAGCTTTAGCCATACCCTGGACGATTTGGAACAAAGGATACAGGAGCTAAAGCGCAGAGAAAAAGAATTGCTCGTCGAGCATGGCTTTCCCCCTGATTATCTGTCCATTCACTACCGCTGCCCAAAATGCAAGGATACCGGATACACGGGAGACCTCATAAAGGAAAAGTGCTCGTGCTTTGTTCAAAGGCTAGTTGAAAAAACTTACCAATTGTTCGACATAAAAGAGCTGGAACAGCAAAACTTTGACACCTTCGACCCACAGGTATTTCCTGAAATATCTCTTGAAGGCAGCCGACTAACTCAGAGGGAATACATGATCCAGCTTAAAAATCGTCTCATGGAATATGTAAATCAATTTCCTAACAATGAGAGAAAGACCATACTCTTTTCTGGCAAGACCGGGCTTGGAAAAACCTTTTTGCTCAACTGCATGGCAAAGGCCATCCTGGACAAGGGATACACAGTCATGCGCATTTCGGCATACAAGCTGTTCAATCAGCTGTTTCTCAGCGCTTTGCAGGATAACGAGCAAAATCAGTTCTTATTCAGCTGCCTGTTCGAGGTGGACGTGCTCATCATCGACGACCTGGGCACGGAGACCCAAAGGAACAACTTTACCTCGGAAGACCTATTCAACATCTTGAATGAACGACAGATACAGCAAAAGCACACGTTTTTATCCACCAACTTAAGCCTTGGCGAGATAAAGGAACGGTATTCCGATCGCATTGCGTCGCGCCTTTTTGATACATCCAATACCATGCTGATAAAATTCATGGGCCAGGATATACGGATAAGGGGTAAAAACCAATTGCCTAAGGATGAAAAATTCACCGATCCGGACTAAAACGCAAATCCCATCTTGCACCCATATTGGATTTAATAAAAGCCGTCAGTACTCCTGACGGCTTTTCTCGTAGTTTGCAAATTTAGTATACTGTCCCAACCATACCAGTTCAATGGTGCCGGTAGGACCGTTCCGCTGTTTGGCAATTATTATCTCAGCTATATTCTTCTTATCGGTATTGGGGTTGTAATATTCATCCCTGTATATAAACACCACCAAATCTGCGTCCTGTTCAATTGCTCCCGATTCCCGCAAATCACTTAGCATAGGCCGATGTTGCGTTCTAGCCTCTGGGGCGCGGCTAAGCTGTGACAGCGCGATGACGGGAACCTTGAGTTCCCTTGCCAAGGCCTTTAGCGAACGAGAGATTTCCGATATCTCCTGCTGGCGGTTTTCCGCCCTACCTCTACCTGACATAAGCTGCAGGTAGTCAATTACCACTAGCCCCAGCCCCTTTTCCATCTTAAGCCTGCGCGTCTTGGAACGTATCTCCATGACCGAAAGCCCACCGGTATCGTCTATATATATGGGAGCCTGTGACAGTGGCCCAGCAGCTCTTACCAGCTTTAGCCAATCCTCTTCGCTTAAGTTACCCGTGCGAATCTTCTGCAGTTCTACATTGGCCTCTGAACTCAGCATGCGCTGTACCAGCTGTTCTTTGGCCATTTCCAAGCTGAATATGGCAACCGGCACCTTCTGGCGCAATGCCACATACTGTGCAATATTGAGCACAAAGCTGGTTTTCCCCATGGATGGCCGCGCAGCCACCAGTATCAGGTCTGAAGGATGAAGTCCTGACGTCTTCTGATCAAATTCATGGAAGCCGGTAGGCAAACCTATTATACCGCCCTTTTTCTTGGACAGCTCCTCAATCTTGGTATAGGTTTCAAGGAGGATATTCTTTATCGGCTCAAAGTAATTGGCGACCTGTCGTTGAGAGATTTCAAATATCCTTTTTTCTGCCCTATCCAGAATGACGTCCAGCTCTTCCTGGGCCTCGTAGCTATCCTTTATGATCTCGTTGGATGCTGCAATGAGCTGCCGCAAGATTGATTTTTCTTGTACTATCTCTATGTAATACTTCAAATTAGCCGTGCTGGGAACGGCAACTGACAGGTCGGATATATAAGCCGCACCACCCACTCCGTCCAGGGTACCCTTCTGCCTCAATTCTTCCACAACCGTGACCAGGTCCACCGGCTCGCCGCGATCATATAGGTTCAGCATTGCCTCAAATATTTCTTTATGGGCTTCGGAATAAAAATCTTCAGGCCTTAAAGTCCCGGCCACCACCGAAACTGCCTCGGCATCGATCAGCATGGATCCCAGGACCGATTGCTCGGCTTCTAAATTGTGAGGAGGCATACGCCGCAGCAACTCAGCCATGATAACTCCCTTTCTCCTTTATCGGCTTACTCTGCTTCAACTTTCACTGTCAGAGTAGCTGTAACCTCAGGATACACCTTAACCGTCACCGCATAGTTCCCCGTGCTCTTTATGGGTTCGGGTAGCACAATTTTTTTCCTATCAATATCCATGCCGTGTTGCTTTTTAAGCTCATCGGCAATCTCTTTATTGGTCACCGAACCAAACAGCTTGCCCTCACTGCCGCTACGGGCTTTTATCACCACCGTCAGCCCCGATAAAGCATTGGCCAGTTTCTGTGCCTCTGAAAGCTCCTGCTCTTTACGTCTTATCTCTGCCTGTTTCTTTTCCTTAAGCGCCTTTAAGTTTTGCTCAGTGGCTTCTATGGCCAACTTTTTAGGAAAGAGATAGTTTCTTGCATACCCATCGCTGACATTTACTACATCGCCCTGTTTCCCCTGCCCTTTCACATCTTGAAGTAAGATCACTTTCATCTCTTATTCCCCTCCTCTAAATAATCTTTTAATGCTTTAATGACCTTTTGACGAGCTTCATCAAGGCTAATATTGCCCAACTGCGCTCCCGCAACCGTTAAATGCCCTCCTCCTCCCAGCTTTTCCAGCACCATCTGGACATTCACATTTCCCAACGACCTTCCGCTTATCATGACGTCGTCGCCATTTGCATACAGGACGAAAGAAGTGTGTATCCCCTTTATGGTGAGCAAACTGTCGGCAGCCTGGGCAGCAATAAGCTGGCCGTTTTTGATATCCGGCGGACAGTAAGCCAACGCCACTCCCGGTGCGATTATCTGAGCATTCTTAACCACTTCAGCGCGGCTTAAGAAAGTCTCGAGATCATCCTGGAACAAATGGCGCACCGAGGCAGGATCAGCACCAGCACGCCTGAGATAAGACGCCGCTTCGAAAGTACGTACGCCGGTTTTGAATATAAAATTTTTAGTGTCCACCGTTATCCCTGCCAACAATGCATCGGCCTCCACAGGCTTAAGCTCCACCTTCTCATCAAAATACTGCACTATTTCGGTGACCAGCTCGCTGGTAGAAGAAGCATAGGGCTCCAGATATACCAGGGTGGCATTCTCCACCGCTTCTGCGCTTCTTCTGTGATGGTCTATTACCACCACCTTGTCCACAGCGTTTAAAAGCCGTTGCTCCTCCATAAAGGCTGGACGATGCACGTCCACTACTACCACCACTGCCTGGCGGTCTGCTATGGTTAAAGCCTCATCGGGCGTTATAAAAACATCCCGATATTCTTCATCCTCCATAAGCCTGCTTATCATTGGGCGTATAGAAGGATTGGGCCGGCTCATCACTATATACGCTCGCTTACCTATATGGCGAGCACACCTGTAAATCCCTAAAGCGGCTCCCAGGCAATCGAGGTCGGCTGCCTCGTGCCCCATGATAAATACTCCCCACGACTGGGACATCAACTCCTTCAAAGCATTGGCAATAACCCTGGATTTAACCTTAGTGCGCTTCTCAACCTCTTTGCTCTTGCCCCCATAGAAGAACAGTTTGGTCCCCCGCTTAACTACCGCTTGATCCCCTCCCCGCCCTAGAGCCAGGTCAAGAGCAAATTGCGCATAGTGGCTGAGCTCCAGAGGGTTTTTGCCATCCACCCCTACCCCTATGCTTAAAGTGACGGGAATTCTGTTGCCCGCGCTGATGGATCTCACTGCATCGAGGATCGAAAACTTGTCGTCCTCCAGCGCTTTTAATGCTCTGGCTTCAGCAAACACCACAAATTTATCCCGATCAAACTTCTTCCAGCCCGCATTGAGAGAAATGGCCCACTGGCTCAATATAGACTCAATTTCTGCCATCACCACCGGCCGTTTAGCCTCATCGGTGTTGTTTACCACCTCATCGTAATTATCAACCTGTACTAGCATAACCACCGGGCGCTCGTCATGATACTTTACTTTCAACAAGGCCTCTTGGGTGATGTCCTGCAGATACAGGAATACTATCACCCTGCGGCCGTCTTCCTTGCTATCGCCAATGCCCAGTGGCGTATAAAACAGCCGGTATGTTCTTCCGTTTAGCTCTATCTGGATGCAATCATCCTCTTTATTTTTAAGCAGAGCATAGATGTCCAAATTAGGGATATAGTTTTTTATATTTTTGCCCAGCAGGCTTTCCCCTTCGAACAGCTGGCCAAATCGGGGATTGTACCAGTTAATAGTCCCGTCCAGCTCCACTACTACAAAGGGCATGGGCACGCTAAATACCGCGTTTTTTGTGGACCAGTCTATATTTTCGGAGAGATTCTCAAGATAACGCGTCCATTCAACCCTTCTTATCCGCGTAACCTTCCAGTTGTAGTATACCAAATAGATAAACAGCAAAAATGCCGCAAGGCCCATTCCCCAATTGAAATAACATATGATCGATGAGAGCACCAATATAACGGCTAAATATATGGGATTTTCGGGAACATTAAGCCCCTTCATCGTGGGCTTTTTCACCAATAATTCACCTCAATTCACCTTCTTTATAGGCTACGGTTTCATTCGCTGATAAGCCCATCGCAGCTTGAATACCTGCTCCAAAATCCCCAGGGATATCAGAAGCATTGGAGCAAACACAAAAAGAGCCCCCGCTATTACGGCGCGCAAAATCGTGGGTACCTTGCTCATCTTAAGCTTCATAAAAAAGGTAACAACCGCCAAACCTTGGACTGAAAACACAAACGAACACAAGGACAGCACTGTATAAAATACCACGTCAAAATTTTTCAAATCCAGCAAAGTACCCACATAAGCGATAAGCAATATACCCATAAATCCCCATCCTGCGCCTTTGGGCAACATCCAATCGCTGAATTGCGGCAATTCATTTAACATATACCCCAACTTTTTGAGCGTTATGCGCGATACAAGCATGTTTATGGTTCCATATATCAACGAAAATATCAGCAACGCCGAAGGAACAAATGGTACAAACTGCTCTAACTGCCCTATAACCACCTCTGCAAATTCCCCTGGCGATATGGGCTTTTCTATCAAATTAAGCTGGGCATACAGCTCTATCATGCGGCTAAAATCCACTACATTGCTAGAAAGAAATTGTCGTATGCCGCTGGCTATATATTCAAACACTGTTTGTCCCATAAACCACGAAAATGCCTTTAGCAATATAAGGGTTGAAAGCAACACAGCCCCTGCAGCCATGACGATGTATTCAAACAGGTCAAAACGCTTTTTTATGGCCCAGGAGAGCGTCACTACCAGCGGAAAATTAAGTATGACCACAGCAAAGCCCAAAAACGGATGAAACACCATCCCAAGCAGCAGCCCAGCTATCACAAGCCCCAATATGCCTGCCCAGGGTTCCCTCCTAGCTCCCAGCACAATAAAAGGAACCGGCCAAATGGTGACCACAACGTTTAACACAGGTATAAAAGGCAGTATCACCAACAACACGGCACTTACCGTGGCAATCAGGGCACTTTCCAATACAGCTTTAAACTTTAAATTCATATTGCACACTCCATATTTATTCTCTACTGGCCTTAATATGCTGCTTCAGTTCCGACAAATCACCGTAATTCCTCTCTATCTCGTGCTCCTCCAAAATCCCCAAACGAATCTTGTTTGCAATCCTTTGCTCAATCATACCAAAATGGATCCCCAGCCTCTTGCCCAGCAGGTAAGAAGCCACGATTATGCTGGCAAGGCAATCGGCCAAGCTCTCGGATGAAACCCTGGCACTGCTAACCAACATGCGAAAGAGTTCAGCGACGGAAAGCAATATCTCGCTCTTAAGCCATTCGATGATCTTTACGTTTTTTGCAATGTCCAGCTCCTTCTCGTTATCCATTCGCAAGGTTTTAGCTCCTCTCTTATATAAATCTGGGATATGAACCCAGCACAGCAAAATACTTGCTCTGGCCAGCCAGCTCATCCAGTGCTTCCTGCACCACAGCATCCTGTACATGCCCTTCAAAATCCACCAAAAACAGGTATTCACCCAAGTTTGTCTTCATGGGCCTTGACTCAATTTTGGTAAGGTTTATACCCCTTTCGGCAAAGATCCTGAGGGCGCGATACAGGCTGCCGGGCTTGTGATCCACGCTGAACACGATTGTGGTCTTATCATATCCGGTGGATTGGCTCCGTTGTCTGGACAGGACGACAAATCTGGTACAGTTGCCATTATGGTCCTGAATGTTTTCTTCAATGATGTCCAGGCCAAACACGCTAGCAGCATGTTTGCTCCCTATGGCTCCCCATTCCCGCTCACCTTTGGCTACTTCCCTGGCCGCTGCAGCAGTGCTGGAAGTGGTGCGCAGCTCCACGCCATGCAATTTCTCATGCAAAAATTTGCGGCACTGCGCTAGGGCCTGAGGATGGGACAGCACCACCTTTAGTTCATCCAACCGTACCCCCGGTTTTACCAACAAACAATGATGTATAGGAAGGATGAGCTCTCCGGTTATATATACGCTCACCTCATGAATTATCATATCAACCGTTATATTTACCGTCCCCTCCATGGAATTCTCCATAGGGACTACCGCATGATCTATTTGGCCCTTGTCTACCCCGTATATGAGGTCAGGAATGGTCTGGTATTCCACTAAATCCATCCGCTTTCCCTTTACATACATCAAAGCCGCTTCATGTGTAAAGGTGCCTTCGGGTCCCAGATAGCCTACCTTTTCCATATCTTTCCCCTTTTTAGGATATCATCAAATTAATTGTATACGTCCCATAGCTCTTTGTCAACGTCGCACGCCTTTCCCTTCCCTGTATGGTCAAACAAACAGCTATGCGCCCTTATGCGTTTCCCTATTCCGATACCCATCAAGAAAATTCAACATAAGGTGATCCAAAACGTCATTTAGAATGGACCATTGGCACCAAAAAAACAACTGCTTCCATTGCAAAACAGATTATATCTCATCGCCACTCAATACGGCGTTTATTCCAACCTCCTAATTATCCTCTGAATGAGTTCCCAATCGAATCCCCTGCGCAGCAGAGCCTGGGCAACTTTATGTGCCCTCTCCTTTTCATCTGCTCCCTTATATCTCTCATAGTATTTTTGAGCAAGCCTGTTTGCTACAGCTTCTTCTTGTTCCTCGGAGATGGAGCCCATAACCTCATCTATTAGACCGGCATCCACTCCTTTTTGTCTTAATTCCCACACCATAGCAGCCTTACCTTTCGGATTGTTTCGCAAGCGGCTGTTTACCCAGCTTAACGCAAAAGCCCTATCATCTACAAATCCATATCCTTTCAGCTTTTCCATGGCCTTTTCAATGGCTTCCTCATCAAAGCCCTTTCGCTTTAAATGCTCTTCCACCTCTTTTTGAGTTCTGGAGCGAAAGCCCAGATACCTCAGAGCCATTTGATAAGCCTCTTCTGCTCTTCTCTCTTCATCAGAGCAAAATGTCAATCCCATGGCTGCACCCCTTCTCCCGATATATCGCTGATGGACGGGCATTTACGCCAATGACCACTCGAAACCAGCACTGAAACGTAAAATCCTCATGTTACAAAAAGACGGTGTCTTAAAAACACCGTCTTGTATTGCACTATAGCTATTTTATGCGCTGGCAAATACCTCTTCAAATTCCTCCACATCCAGCTTTTCCTTTTCAAGCAGGGCCTCGGCCACTTTGTGCAGCTTGTTGATGTTCTCCTTGAGCAATGTCTCGGCCCGTTGATAAGCCTCCTGTATGATATTCTTAATCTCGTTATCTATGAGGGCAGCCACCTTTTCGCTGTAATTGCGATACGTGCCCCAATCCCTGCCCAGGAAAATTTCCTCGTACTTGCCTCCGAAGGTTACCGGACCCATGTTCTGGCTCATCCCGTATTCGGTTACCATCTTCCTAGCTATCTGAGTAGCCCTTTGTATGTCATTCGAAGCGCCGGTGCTTATATCATTGAGCACCAATGCCTCGGCGGCGCGCCCACCCAACAACTGAGTAATCTCGTCCATCAGCTCTGACTTTGAAGCGAAATACTTATCCTCTTCGGGCAAGGTCAGGGTGTAACCCCCGGCCATACCGCGGGGGATGATGGATATCTGATGAACAGGATCTGCATGGGGCAATAGCTTTGCAACCACCGCATGGCCTGCCTCATGGTAAGCCACCAATCGCTTATCTTTTTCGGTCATTACCCTGCTCTTCTTCTCCGGCCCTGCAATGACTCTGGTAATAGCCTCTTCCAGCTCGGCCATGCCTATCTGCTTTAATCCCTTTCTAGCTGCCAATATTGCAGCCTCATTCATTACGTTCTCAAGGTCAGCCCCCGTAAATCCGGCCGTCCTTTTGGCCAAAACCTTTAAATCCACTTCGGGAGCCAAAGGCTTACCCCTCGAATGAACTTTCAGTATCTCTTCTCTTCCCTTTATATCGGGTATACCAACCGTGATGCGCCTATCAAACCTGCCCGGCCGCAACAGCGCCGGATCCAAAATATCTGGGCGGTTGGTAGCGGCAATCACTATAATACCTTCGTTGACAGAAAAACCGTCCATCTCAACCAGCAGTTGGTTGAGGGTCTGCTCGCGCTCGTCATGGCCCCCGCCCAATCCGGCACCACGATGGCGCCCTACCGCATCTATCTCATCTATAAATATAATACAGGGGGAATTCCTCTTGGCCTGTTCAAACAGGTCGCGTACCCTGGCCGCACCTACACCCACAAACATCTCTACGAAATCGGAACCGCTTATGCTGAAGAAGGGTACACCGGCCTCGCCTGCCACTGCTTTGGCCAGCAGCGTCTTACCTGTGCCGGGTGGTCCCACCAGCAGGATGCCTTTGGGAATACGAGCCCCCAACTCCAGGTACTTTTTGGGATTCTTAAGAAAATCCACAACCTCCTTCAGCTCGTATTTTTCCTCTTCAGCGCCTGCCACATCGCTGAAGGTAACCCTGTGCTTGGTATCGGTATGGAGCCTGGCACGGCTTTTGCCAAAGGACATAACTCGGTTACCACCGCCCTGGGCCTGTTGCATGAAGACAAACCAGAATACCACAAACAACAGGATGAGCACTACAAAGGGCAATAAATTAAGCCACCACGGTGGCTCTGCCGGCGGCTGTGGATCCCACTCAAAGCCGAAATCGGCTGGCGTGATCTGATCAGGTGACGTACCCAACCGCCTTGCCTCGGCAGCCTTTACGTCTTCAACAAAAGTCTCCTGTGAAGGCAGATATACTTCAAAATCATATTTATCCGGAAAAATATTTACATATTTGGAGCCCTTTTTTACGCCTATAGCAGCATTTTCCACAGTTCTTAGCTTGGCAATATTGCCCTTTTCAATCTCGTTGATCAACTCAGGATACGAAATCCTCTTTGCCCCCGTATCAAAATCCAGCAATGTTACCAAAAATATTATTGCAACCAATAAAATAAGATAAAAGCCTGGGCCCCTCAAAAACTTTTTCAAACCCAGCCCTCCTTTTCTGTTATTGCTGCTTTCTATATAATACACCCTTTTCTGGCAACGCAAACACACTTTTTGCCTGCGCTCCCACCAGCTTTTGGTTAAACCTGGCGCTACTACGCACATAACATTCCTTTTTTATTGTATCACAGTCGCACTTCATAATGCAACGCAACTTTTCTCCAAAAGTCGAAGGAGAAAAGTCATTCGACCTTATCAGGGTCCAGCACGCAGATATACGGCAGATTGCGGTATCTCTCAGCGTAATCGAGCCCATACCCCACTACAAACTCATCGGGGATGCTGAACCCTACATAATCCACCTTCACCGGCACTTTACGCCTGGAAGGCTTATCCAGGCAGCAGCATATCTTCAAGCTCTTGGGATTGCGCGAAAGCAGCAGCTCTGTCAAATAGTTGAGAGTAAGGCCGGTATCTATAATGTCTTCTACTATGAGGACATCCTTCCCTTCTATCTCTTCATCCAGGTCCTTGAGTATGCGAACCACGCCCGACGAGCGGGTGGAACTTCCATAGCTGGATACCGCCATAAAATCTATAACCAATGGAAGTTTTATGTGCTTTACAAGATCAGCCAAAAACAGCACTGAACCCTTGAGTATCCCCACCAACACCAAATCCTTACCCTGATAGTCCCTGGTAATCTGTTCCCCCATTTCAGCTATACGCCGCATCAACGTTTGTTCATCAATTAAAATTCTTCCTACCTTCTCCATCTTCTCCTTCCCCCTTTACCGACTTTATATCTTTCGTGCTTCAAGCTGTATAACATTACGGGTCATGGGCGTAATCTTGTAATCATCATGAATTTGCAAACCTACCACCCATATTATGTTTTTTTCATCCACTACCAGCGGAATGCCGTCCCTTTCATGCCGGGGCACCTTTCTATCAATAAAGTATTCCTTTAATTTCTTTGTCCCCTCCATGCCAAAAGGCTTGAAGCGATCGCCTTGTCTCCTGTTACGAATCCGCAGCCTTCCTACGATGACATCCCCATCAATATAAACCCGCCAAGGCGAAGAAAAAGATACTTCCTCACGCGGCACCCGCTGGGCTACCACTTCAATCCCGCACTCTTTTACGGTAACGCTGGCGGGAACATCTAAAGGGTATTCAAACGGCTGCACTGGCCGCCGCAATTCTCCCCTCCACACCACAATGTCGCCATAATCTTTCAAAACCCTTATGCCACTGGGCAACATCAGCATGGCGCCGGTAGTACAATTAGACGCCATATCCAATACCTCTTCAACGTGATTTGCACCTATATTATCGAGGGTTCCACTCATGGCCCTTAAAGCCATTCTCAGCACCCTACGCCTGACGGCAATGGGCTGCATCAAAAAGCCTTGTAAATCAATTCTAAGCTGGTTTTGATTTGAAACCCTCACCAACTTATCGTACTCTTTCCGACAGTAATCCTGTAGGAATTCCTCCTCATCCCGTATGATGGTCCCCATCCTGACAAGCGCATCCACGATGTTGGGATTGAAGTGCTGCTTTATATAGGGTATCAGCTCATGCCGTATCCGATTGCGGGTATAAGCGACATCCTGATTGGTAGTATCTAGCCTGAAATCCAAACCATTTTGATGACAGTATTCTTCTATCTCTGCCCTTGAAACCTCTATGAGGGGCCGTATAATCTTGTTTTGTCTAACCGGCCTTATCCCCTGAAGCCCTTGCATGCCAGTCCCACGCAATATGTGGTGCAAAATGGTTTCGGCCTGGTCATCGCGATTGTGCCCCAGCGCAATCTTATGCCCTCGTATGTCCTGCAAGACCTCATCAAAAAATCGATAACGGACAATTCTACCTGCCTCTTCTAAAGTCATACCCCATTCATCGGCCAGCCTGGGCACATTAGCTCTTTCAACAAATAAAGGGACATCCCACTGCTGACATAGCTGCGCCACAAATTCAGCATCCTGGTCAGCAACAGTGCCCCTAATTCCATGATGTACATGAGCAGCATAAACCTCTATGCCCATGTCCCTTTCAATTCGTTTTAAAACATGCAGCAATGCTACAGAGTCAGGCCCTCCAGAGATACCGACCAACACTCGCTCGCCAGATAGCAACATATTGTACTTGTGAATGGTGTGGAGAACCTTCGACAGCATCCCATCACCTTTTGTACTAGAATACTAACATTTTAGCTTTTTTACAAGCATTTTTCAAGGGCAATTTTTATGAAAAATACGGTTTCCATATACGGCTTACCATCACTGTCATGTCATCTCGTGCAATGCCATCAGCCTGTTTCAAAACCTCATTCATTATATGGTCAGCCAGCTCCTGGGGATTGCAGCTATCTAACTTTGAGATCACCTCAACCATCCACTCCTCTGGGTTGACATGTACATCCACGCTATCCAGTACCCCATCAGTTACCATCACAATCATATCCCCGTCTTCGAGTACTTCCTTCACGCTTTCCGGTTGGATATCCTCCAAAATTCCCATGGGCAATGCTGGCGCCTTTATCACCTTTACCGTATCCTTCTTCTTTATAAACGTGGACGCCGCCCCAATTTTAATAAAATCGGCACTTCCCGTCACCAAGTCTATAACGCACAGGTCAGCGGTAGCAAATATCTCTTCCCTGGAGCGGAGTATCAATACAGAGTTTACGGTCTGAATGGTCAGATTGAGGTCAAAACCAGCCTCCAAAAAATTCTCCAGCAGAGAAACGACTATACTGCTCTGGGCATCGGCCCTACTCCCCGACCCCATTCCATCGCTTAAAACCAGCAGGTATTTACCATCATCTACCTGGATGGATGAGTAGTTATCGCCGCACACATCGGCAAATTCCCTGGCTTTTCTAGCAATTCCGGTCATCACCTTATACCTTTGAGCTTCAACGAACTTAAGAACACACTCCTGCTTGGAGCAAATCCTGCTCTCATCGCTTTTGCACGACATGGGTTTTTTCACCACTTCCCTTACAACCTTTTCGATAATCCGCGTACACTCCCTTCGTGCACCGCACGGCTTTTTAACGATGTTCACCTCCATCCTTCCATCGGCTTTTTCTATCACCGTAACATTTTTTACGCGTATGCCCCTTTTGTCCAACTCCAGCAATATTGACTCTTCTAGATCCTTTTTAAAACGTATATCTATGTCAAGCTGTTGTGCTAGGCGGGTTATCACCTTGGATACCCCTTCCAGCTGCTGGGCTACCAGACTTCTGCACTCATCTATCTTTTGCTGCCACCTGTAATTGAATTTGTAAGCCTCATAAGCCTGGGTCACAGCCTCTATAACCTGATCGACGCGAAGGCAAGCCTTGCAGAAATCTTCCGATAAATCTTCCTTTCGTATGTTTCCCTTGCTTTCCACTATGCCTATCAAGTCGAACATGTAGTTGTACGTGGCGTAAAAATTACGTTGCCAACAATTTCGATAAAAGGTACACCCGATACAAACCTCGCTTGCTACCACATCCAGCAGCCTATTTATGCTTTCCTTCCCCTTTATCACATCAGATTGGGAGATCTGAGAAAATGCCTGCGCAAGGTTGTGAAATACCCGTGAAAACTCTTCTAACCTGCTTACAGTAAGCTCCTTTAGCTTGGATGTATATCTATTGCCATCTCTGGCGAGGCTCAACCCTGCATCCCACAAGGCCCGCACATACTCAATAGCCCTGGGGGATACGAGAAGCAATATACAGCTGGAGGTTGCAATTTCTTTAAAGGACAGTATGGTCACCGTCGAACGATTGATATAAAAAGTCATAAAGGCATTGGATAGGATAAACGCCAGGCTGGATCCAGCTCTCCCCAAATCTTTAAATGCTCCTGCCATCATTCCGCATACGGTGAAAACTCCTATAAGTTCAATAGCCGGTTGAGTGGCCATGGAAAGAAAAAGCCCGACGATGCATCCTATAGCTGCTCCCATCCCCGCACCGCCTATGTAAGCAGACACCAATACCAGCGCAGTTGCAAACACATTGCGAAGAGACAGGCCAAAAAGGTTAGTCTTCCAAAATCCTACTGTCAGCAGCGCCAAAAAGACGGCAATGCCAATGGCTTCATAGTTGGCTAGCACGCGACGAGACTTTATATTGATGATTAAATCCACCGTTGGATTGAACACATAGACCATGACCAATCCGATAATGCTTTCCAGCCCGGCCAGGATCAAATCATAAAACAGCATCCCCCGGAAGTAGGCATATGTGATATTTACCATCATGAGCGCAATGCCTGCAGCCAAAGCGGCATGCAATACGCTCCATTCCTTTCGCCTTACAAAAGGAATCTGGCTATAAACGAAAAGGAGACAGGTTGTCAACGCATACTTCAGCACGAAAGCCTGCAGGCCAAGGCTTACAAACCCCGCTATGACCGCAACTAGATATACGGCTGCATTTTTCTTCTTTCTGGATATAATGTTGGCATACAATGCAACACCAAAAGGTGCCACTTCTTCAAATATGACAGCTCGTCCCATTAAAAAGCATAGCATGCATGCCAAAAACTCATAAATCAATTGTTTCCAGCCTATCGATGGGATGGTCATTCGCCTAATGGCTTGTCCTTCAAGCCCCTGGTAAGAGTATGCTCCCCTTTGCATCTCGCCACACCACCCGTGCTACCTTTTTATGTACAATCCAACAAGGCACACTCATTATACCAGAGCCGGGGCAAATATTTTGTCAATATTAGGAAATTGATTTCCAAAACTTTACGACATAAACCTTAAAAAAAGCGAAAAAGCTGCAGACATCCCAAAATATCTGCAGCTTTTTCCAATGATGTCCTTACAATGTAGTTTGCGACGATATCTTATAAGAAAGCGCTACTTAAGCCTACCCGCTGGGGAATAAAATATCGGCTCAAAGGCAATAAAAAACTCCGACATAACTTCGGAGTGCTCAAACGTTGAGGGCGCAATAGGACTCGAAGCTATGGCACCTTGCTTGTAAGGCAAGTGCTCTCCCCGCTGAGCTATGCGCCCGTTAATGGCCAATATTTACTTTCCAACAATGGTGACAGCCAACGGATTGAAACAGCTGCCTTTTTGAGCCGCCATAAAGACACACCTGGTTGCAAGGGAGGAATTTGGATCATCGACCTTCATTCAAAATATCCCGTCGCTTTCAGCCCCTGCCACGCCAATATCCTCCGCCGCGCTTAGCCTCCCTGTTTCTCTTTATATCCTGAAGCCTTTCCTCGCTCTCCTTCATGAACTTGGCCAACCGTTCCTCAAACGTCATTTCTTTCTCCTGCGCTCTGCGGATCGACAGGTTTATCCTCCCCTTCTCGTCTATGGATAAAACCTTAACCATTACCCTATCATCTTGTTTCAGGTGTTGGTGTATATCCTTAACATAGATATCGGCAATTTCGGATATGTGCACCATGCCGGTCTGGCCATCAGGCAGCACTATAAACGCTCCAAATTTGGTAATACCCGATACCCTGCCTTCAAGAATTTGTCCTACCTCAACAGGCATACAGAAATGGTTTCCTCCCTTTCATCAGTTCTGTTTTTCGATAAACTTTATCTCTCCCTTTTTTACCCACCCAAAGCGTTCCCTAGCCGCCTTCTCAATATACTCCTCCGACTTTGTATATTCGATCTGGCGCTCCAACTCTGCATTATACTCCTCTACCTGCTGTATCTGCTGCCTCAAGTACTCCATCCGGGCATACTGCTCTTGCATCTTCAATTCTTGCTGGATAAAAGTAAAGATGAAATAGCCCATTACCAACAGTGCAAGAAAGAGCTTAACTCTTGGCTTGAGCGCATACCTCTTCCTGGCCATGCAATCACCTTCTCAAAACGTAAACTGGCTTCAGCCATCATAAGATAAATGCAAAAACAAACTTAACTTTTTATATTATTCGACGCGCAACATAAAAATCCTTTTTACGCCTTAATTTTAGCTTTAATTTTATCGATAAAATTAAACAGGGCTTGAAAAGGCCATGACACCAGTCTAATAGCACCCTTAAAGCCCTTTTCTATAGCTGTGTACACATAGATCAACGCCTTTATGACCCATGGGCTTATTGTCAACAGATAAAGGCTCCACCCCATTGCTAGTCCAATAAAATTGTAAAATCTCACTTCTCCATCGTTGGCATATAATAGCGCCATGAATACCAGGGCGGCTACAACCAGCCAAAAAAACAGGTCCATTATGCCCACAAGCCACGGCCTGGGTTTAAAGATCCTGCGAATCACCCTGTTTAAATCGTAGATAAAGCCAACCAACATTCCCGTATAAACTGTAGCTAGAAAAACGTATGCCTGATTGGTTGTTGACATGAGCATACAAACTGCACCCTTTTTTATCTGAACAATCTACTAAAAAAACCAGAACCTTTTCCACCTATTCCATCATGATCGCTGTACTGTAAGGCTATGATCTCTCCCTCGACTATGAGCTGCCCCTCCTCCAGGTTCAACTTGTTTATGTGGAGATCCTGGCCGTGAAGGGTGATATAGCCCATATCGGTGAGCAGTACCACCGTTGCCTCATCAAAACTATCCACATCAACTACTCCTGTTATGGTCACCTTTTCGCGGTTTTCCATAAGCACGCTGTGGCTCCTGCTTCGTACGGCCTTTTTGTCATCCATCTCCCTAATCATCCCATTCCCCCCTGATACAATACCTTACTTGATTATATGACCGTTCTTTCGGGGATATGCATACAAAAGCCCGGCTTCATATTGCCGGGCTTGATGGACCTTTATTGCCACATCTTCACGATTTCAACGCCTTTGAAATAATGATTGATGATCTCCTCTGCCTTTTTCCCCTCTTTGGCCATGTTATAAGCCCCCCATTGGGACATGCCCACGCCGTGTCCATAACCCCTGCCTTTGAATATCACGCGATCGCCTTCTATTCCCACCTCATCCAGCAGCGTCGATTTCATCTTAGTGCTGCCCAGCGCAATGCGCAGCTCGGGCGCCGAAACCGATATGGAATCCAGCACGATTTCCATGGCCCGCCCTGACGGCCCTCTCTTGCCTATCTTTATGCTCGAAAAATCTTCTATCTGTTTGCCCATCTGTTGAACAGCCTGTATGACTTCTTGCTTTGAAAATTCAGCAACCCAGTTCTTCTCCTCGGGGGGAATGAGCGAAGAGTCATCGGGGGAGTCAACCACCTGTATGTAAGGGGGATTACCTTCCTTGTATCCCAGGCCCTCTACTGCCGTCGCCGTTTTGCCTCCGGCATTGGAATGGAACCAGGCATTCACATAATCCCCATCATATACCATTACCTGCCCTCTGGTCTCGTTTACCGCCCTCCTTATTCGATCATTGACAGCCTCCTGATTCCATGCCTGGGCTTCTTCAATATCGGTCGAAATATGGGCATTGCCGTATTTGGATTGGCCTTTGTCCTTTATGAATTTAAGCACAAAGGTTCTCGCAATAATGGCCTGGGCCTTGATGGCCTCTATCGGCCAATCGTTCTTAATCTCGCCTGCTACAACGCCAGCCACGTATTCTTCAAACGCCATCTCCTGCACCCTGTCCTCTTCCTTTATATATACTTTAAGTCGGGGCTCTTGCCCCTCGGTACTCCCTAAAGCCTCAGGAATAGCCGGCTTTTTCTTGGTTTTCTCCGGAATCGACGGCTCAGATCTCCTTATCCCGGTACATCCTGATATCAGCAATAAAAATACCACAGCCACCATCAAAAATCTGTTCCACTTCGATTTTATCGCCCTCATCCTTATACCTCCTGTAGCCCATAGCTATTTCATTGTACTAAGCTTCAGTGACTAGTATTTGCTTAAGCCCAGGAGGTAATACATACTACCAAACTACAGCTCCCTGTACATCTTGGGGGCTTCACCTTTGGCAACATGTTCGGACACCGACAGCACCTCAAAACGCCGTATATTCTCGCCAAACTGTATCTCTATTACATCGCCCACCTTTACCTCTGTGCTGGGCTTGGCCACCTTGCCGTTTATGAGAACCCTCCCTTGGCTGCAAGCTTCATTGGCCACCGTCCTCCTCTTTATAATCCTGGACACCTTTAAAAATTTATCTATTCGCACGACTTTAACCCTCCAAAAATTAAGCCCGAATTTTTTAAAACTAGTATACAATTCCCCTGAAACCTTTTCAACCGCATCCTACCCTCA
>NZ_VSCO01000108.1:0-6212 GCF_047459465.1 Caldicoprobacter sp.
ATCTCAAACAGCTTTTGATACTGTTTGACCAGCGCATTCTTGGGCTCCTTCAAAATTTTCACCAGCGCCTCCTCATCCAAAGCGTGGAGGGTAACGATGATGGGGAGACGCCCCACAAACTCGGGAATTAAGCCGAACTTCAACAGGTCCTCCGGCATTATGTGCGTCAAAAGCTCGCTTGGATCGCTGTTGACCTTGCTTCGGATTTCTGCTCCAAACCCCAACGAACTCTTCCCTATGCGGTTCTGTATGATCTTCTCTATGCCTTCAAAAGCACCACCGCATATGAAGAGGATGTTGGTAGTGTCTATTTGTATGAACTCCTGATGCGGGTGCTTGCGTCCGCCCTGGGGCGGAACGTTGGCAACGGTCCCCTCCAGTATCTTGAGCAAAGCCTGCTGTACGCCTTCGCCGGATACATCTCGAGTTATGGAAGGGTTTTCGGATTTCCTGGCTATCTTGTCTACCTCATCTATATACACTATACCCTTTTCGGCCTTTTCTATGTCATAATCCGCAGCTTGAATGAGCCTCAACAGGATGTTCTCCACATCCTCGCCCACGTATCCCGCTTCAGTCAGGGTAGTAGCATCGGCTATGGTAAATGGAACATTGAGTATCTTGGCCAGCGTCTGAGCAAGGAGGGTCTTACCGGAGCCCGTTGGACCCAACATCAAGATGTTGCTCTTTTGCAGCTCAACGCCATCCCTTTTCGAGTCGCTGTTGATGCGCTTGTAATGGTTATATACAGCCACTGACAATATCTTTTTAGCTCTATCTTGACCTATGACATACTGGTTGAGAATGGAGTATATCTCCTGCGGCTTTGGGATGTCGTGCATATCAAAGCTGGATGACTCCTCAAACTCTTCCTCTATGATTTCCTGGCACAGCTCTATGCACTCATCACAGATATAGACCCCTGGTCCGGCTACCAACCGCCGCACCTGATCCTGGGTCTTGCCGCAGAAAGAACACTTTAGTTGCTTTCTATCATCATATCTTGCCAATTCATTCACCTCTTAAAACACTATTTACGCGATACGATGACTTCATCCACGATACCGTACTCTTTAGCCTCATAGGCAGACATAAAGAAGTCTCTATCGGTGTCCCTCTCTATCTTTTCGAGGGGTTGACCTGTTCTCTCTGCTAAAATCTCATTAAGGCGCCTCTTGATCTTGAGGATCTGCTCAGCATGTATCTTTATGTCGGATGCAGATCCCCGTGCCCCACCTATGGGTTGATGGATCATGATCTCGCTATTGGGCAGAGCGTACCTCTTACCCTTGGTACCGGCCGCCAGCAAGAAAGCGCCCATGGATGCAGCCATTCCAATACAGATGGTGGATACATCGCATTTGATATACTGAATGGTATCGTAAATGGCCAATCCAGCGGTCACAGAGCCGCCAGGACTGTTGATGTAAAGCTGTATATCCTTGTCGGGGTCTTTGGCTTCCAGATAAAGCAACTGAGCCACCACCAAATCGGCGGTTTCATCGTATATCTCTCCGCCAAGGAATATGATTCTATCCTCCAAAAGCCGCGAATATATGTCATATGCGCGTTCACCACGACTGGTTTGCTCGACCACCATAGGGATCAGGCCCATACTATCATCTCCTCCTCAATCAATCATAACCTTAAACTTACTCAGCAGCCGTATCCTCCGCTGGGCGCTGATCTGCGCCCTCGTCTGCATGCTCAACCCTATCCTCTGTTTGCTGCTTATTCTGCTCTGACTGCTGTGCCTTATCCACTATAATGGCGTTATCCATCAGGAAATCAACGATCTTTCTTGTGAGCAACTCGTGCTTCCTTCTTTCCAGGCTTTCAGCATAGCGCTTTCTAGCTTCGTCTACCGTTATGTTGAATTGACCTGCCAGCTCCTCCAGCTCCTTATCCAGGTCTTCCTGGGTAACCTCGATGCCTTCCGCCTTTGCTACCTTCTCGAGCACTAAAGCAGTTTTCACTCTAGTATATGCCTCTTGCCTATATTGTGCCCTCAAATCCTCCATGGATGTGCCGGTAAGCTCTAAATACCGCTCAAGGGTCAGGCCCCGATAATACAGCCCCAACTCAAAGTTGCTAAGCATAGCATCAATTTCTCGCTCCACCATCACATCAGGGATATCAACCTTAGCCCCTTCAACCACCTGCGATAAAAGTTGCTCCTCCATCTGTGCACGCGCCTGATTTTTGGCTACCCTTTCAAGGTCCTCTCTCAGATGAGCCTTGTACTCCTCAAAGGTTTCAAACTCGCTCACGTCCTTGGCGAACTCATCATCCAGCTCAGGCAGCTCTTTCTCCTTTATGTCATGAACCTTAACTTTGAACACGGCCTCTTTGCCCCTTAATTCTTCGACCCTATAATCCTCCGGAAAAGTCACCTTTATCTCCTTTTCGTCACCGGCATTAAGGCCCACCAGCTGTTCCTCGAAGCCCGGGATAAAAGTCTTGGAGCCTACCTCAAGGGCATAGTTCCGAGCGCTGCCGTCCTTTATAGGCTGACCGTCTACAAAGCCCTCATAGTCTAGGGTGACTAAGTCGCCTTCCTTTATAGGCCTACCCTCTACGGCCACCCACCTGGCATACCTTTCCTGTATCCGTTTTAAGGCATCCTCTACATCTTTATCCGTAACATTATACTCCACTTTTTCCACTTCTATTCCTTTATACTGTCCCAGCTCTACCTCGGGCTTCACAACTACGCTGGCGGTAAACACCAGGTCCTTGCCGCTGCCAATCTGCTCGATCTCCTCCACTGTTGGGTAGTCAACGGGCTCAAGGCCGTTGTCTTCAACTGCCTTCCAGTAAACCTCCTGGAATATCTCATTGAAGGCATCCTCGTAGAAAACGCCCTCGCCGTAATACCTTTCTATTAGCTTTCTAGGCGCTTTCCCCTTTCTGAAGCCTGGAATTTGAAACTTACCCTTATTTTTCATGTAGGATTTATTCAGCGCCTTTTCAAAATCCTGAGCATCGACCTCAAATTTTAATTTTACCTTATTGTTTTCTATCTTTTCAGCTGTGGCTTTCACCCGCAAGATCCTCCTTTGTTAAAACTGCTCTTTCCACAAACATTTTAATTATAGCATAAACTGTAGACAAGTCCAATATTTTTTGATATTCTATTAAGCAGTAAATTACAGCATTTTTCATATTATAGTAACATAACAGCTGTTTCCATGCAATATCCAGCCGCTGAAATTTTTCGCCTATATTATAAACCATACTCCCTGCCACTAAACATAATTTGTCCGCAAGCCCACACAGGCTCAAGTTGTGTTCCATCAAAACAGGTTGAAAGGATGATGGTAATGGAAAATCTGCTTAAGGATAAAAACATCCTGATAATGGGTGTGGCCAATAAATGGAGCATCGCATGGGGTATAGCGCAATCATGCCTCAAAGCAGGGGCCAATTTGATATTTACATATCAGGGAGAGCGCACGCGGGATGCGGTACAGGAACTGGTATCTGACATCCCGGGGGCTTTACTGTATCCTTGCGATGTGACCAGCGATCAAGAAATAGTAGACCTGTTTGACAGCATCAAAAGGGATGTTGGAGTGCTGCATGGCGTAGTGCACAGCTTGGCTTTTGCGAAGAAAGAAGAGCTAGCTGGAGCCTATTACAACACCTCTCGAGAAGGATATCTATTAGCTCAAAACATAAGTGCCTATTCGCTGATAGCAGTAGCAAGGCACGCCCTGCCCCTCATGCCCCAAGGTGGCAGCATTGTGACGTTAACATACATTGGCAGTGAAAGGGCAGTGCCTAATTACAACGTCATGGGAGCAGCTAAAGCGGCGCTGGAATGCTCGGTAAGATATCTGGCAGCAGACCTGGGACCGTATAACATCAGGGTAAACGCCATATCTGCCGGACCCATAAAGACCATTGCCGCGAGGGGAATCAAAGATTTCAGCCAAATGCTCAAAACATACGAGGAAAAGGTACCATTGAGGCGAAATGTTGACCAGTCCGATGTGGGTGATGCTGCACTGTTTTTGCTCAGCCACCTGTCAAGGGGCATTACTGGAGAAGTCATACACGTGGATGCAGGATATCATATACTGGCTTAAAATGGGAGAAAATCCACAAAGACGTTTTGGAAATCGGGGTGCGAGGAGAGTTCAACGTAGCGGGTCTTATTCCTTATACATTCAGCCATTTCCATGTATTCCTTGGACAAAAGCGCCATCTTGGCTCCTGCGCCAGCGGCATTGCCTATGGCAATTACCTTGCTTCTCAGCTGACTTGGTATAAGGCCTATATCGGCCGCATGATCATAATCGATGTAATTTCCGAATCCTCCTGCCAGATACACCTTTTGTATATCCTCATGCCGTACCCCCATCTCCTTCATCAAGATGTGGATGCCGCTTGCAATGGCCGCCTTGGCTAGCTGTACCTCCCGTACGTCCTTTTGACAGATGTATATATCGTCCAGCGCCCCTTCCTCTCTTGAAGCGATGAGTAGGGCAGGTTTCCCATCCAGCTCGATGACCCTGCTGACAAGGGCGTCAGGCAGATCAGCCTTGACCTCCTGGGCACTTTTTATCCTGCCGGTAGTATCCATAATGCCGGCTTTTATCATCTGCGCTACGACGTCCACAATCCCGGAACCGCATATGCCACGGGCCGGCTGGCCGCCTATTGTGTCATATTCTATTCCGTGTTTGGATATCCTCACCCTGCTTATGGCGCCCTTTACGCCTCCCATGCCGTAGCGAATATGAGCACCCTCAAAGGCAGGTCCAGCCGCCGTTGAACAGGTTATGATTTCTTTACGGTTCCCCAGCGCAATCTCGCCGTTTGTGCCTATATCGATGAGCAGTGCCAGTTCATCCCTTTCAGCCATGCCAGATGCCAGTATATCAGCAATGGTGTCGGCGCCAACATATCCCGCCACCATGGGCAATATGGTTATTCTGCCAGAAGGGCACATGTCTATGCCCACCTGCCAGGGTTCAAGCTCAAAGGAGCGAGCTATGACCGGGATAAAGGGCGAAACCGCTATGTTCCTCACCGGCAACCCGGCAAACAGGTGCATCATGATGGTATTACCCACCACCGTCATATGGTAAATCATGTCTGAACGGATGGCCCACTTCTGACAGAAAGCTCTCAGCATGTTGTTTATCTCATCCCTCACCAACTTGCTCAAGAGAGCAAGCCCATCTTCGTTTTCCAGAGTAAAATCAGTACGGGTTATGACGTCGGCTCCATACTGGCGCTGGGGATTTATAGCCGAGTACACATCCAACTGCTGGCCAGTGGTCAGATCTATCAGAAATCCCACCATTGTGGTGGTGCCTATATCAACTGCCACCCCGTATTTGGTTTCGGAAGTATCCCCGCCCTCGACCGCAATTATATCTTGATCGAAAAACACCGCCGTCACTTTAAAGTCGTGAGCCCTCAACGTTTCGGGCAAACCCCTGAGAGCGGCAGGACGAAGCCTCCCTGGAGCCCCAAGGACCTCCTCGATCCGATCAACATCGCTAGCCTGGTCGTCCAGCAATGGTTTGGACAGTTCAACATATCGTTTGACCACCCTGGGATTTAAAACAACGTCTCCTTTCCCTTCTACAAGAATGGCGGCATCCCTTTGAATTCCTTCCGGTACCTCGACAGCCAAATCCTCATTTATCTGTACCCTGCATGCCAGGCGGATACCTTCTTTTCGCTCAACGAACGAGAGATGCCCCGCCTCATCTGGGGAACATCGGCCTTTAGATATGTCTCCTTGGACTATCCTCACCTTACACTTGCCACAGAATCCCTTACCACCGCAAAGCGAATCCATATAGAATCCTTTTTCCTTCAATAGCCTGAACAGGCTATATCCTGCCGGTACCGAATATTTCTCTATACGGCTACCTTGCCTTATCTCCACCTGATACAATCCAAATGCTACCCCCTTTTGAATAAGCATGCTTGTGCCAATCGAGCTCAAATCTTCGTAAATATCCCGTTCAAAGCGGATTTACCAGATATTATAACAGCAAATCATATCCCCTGTCTTTAAAAAATGTTGCCTTAAAGAGTAAAGAGCATAATTCTGTTTATTTGACATTACACCCACTAATTGTTAAAGCACAATTAAATGTCCCATCATGCCATCGAGGTTTTTTAACTTAACTTCAGGCAGCCACAAAGATTGGATATAAATAAAGAGAATAAGCTGCTCATCCTCAATA
>NZ_VSCO01000109.1:0-6205 GCF_047459465.1 Caldicoprobacter sp.
GTAAATTTAAATCAAGGTGCAGAAAGCCTTATATCTTATTATATCTCTCTTCTGAGCATGGAGAGGTTTTGCCGAGCTTCTGCTGAAAAATATTATTATCTTTCCAAATAGGCGTACACTTTATATTCGAAAAACTAGCAACTCTACCAGATAAAAATTATTGAAAGCAGCCCGCCGCCCCCAAAGACATTTGCTATTGGTCACGATTGGAGTGATGTCAATGTGCAAATGTCTTTTGAGCATTGATTGGGACTATTTTATCTGTTCTAAAGTAAAGGGTTACTCGTATATCGAAAATTCCAGAAATGTGCTCGATGTATGGTATAAGCGCTATTTTATGCTTAAGAGGCAAGGGAAAGCCCTTGAGGATTTATACAGCCTATCCCAGGAGGTAGGAGTTTTTTGGGAGAAAATCAGGCAAAAGTTCATAATTGATCCCAGCGTAAAAGTCTATATATCCGACTCTCATGTCCTTTCCTATTACGTTGCTCGGGATACCAGATGTGTTGTTGTTTACCTGTTTGATGCCCATGCCGATCTTGGATATGGAGGCTTGCGGTCCTTGAACTTTGAGCTTAACTGTGCCAATTGGCTGGGTAAGCTTTTGAAAGACGGGGTCATCCAAAAAGCGAGTATCGTATATAGTCCATACACTTTTGAAAAGCCGAGTGATTTTAAGGAAATCAATGGCGCATACAATGTGGAGTATATCAACTGGGAGAGCATTCCCCACGGTATGGAGGTAGCCGCGGTTCACATATGCAGGTCGGGGGCTTGGACGCCTCCCTGGTATGACGTTAAATTTTTGAAATTCGTTCGAGATTCAGGGCTGTCTAATTTGGAGTTTATAGACTTTACCCCCAGAAAATGGGACACCAGGCATGTAAGCCTGTCGCAGCAGATCAACTATATGCTGGCATAGATTATTTGAAATTTGCAGCCCCTTTTTACCCTGACTTTTGGACTTGTGCATACAAGTGGTACGGTGATATAATGATATCAAAAGGCCAGTAACCATTCAAAAGGGGGGTAATTTTGTATGACAAACATTCCTGAGGTAAAACTGGGCATTGTAGCGGTGAGCAGAGACTGCTTTCCGGTACAGCTCAGCCAGTCTAGAAGAAGAGCAGTAGTAGAAGCCTGTCGTCAAAAGGGCATTGCCATCACAGAGATTCAAACGGTGGTGGAAAATGAGAAGCATGTACTTAAAGCTTTGGATGAGCTTAAAACAGCGGATGTGAATGCGCTGGTTGTATACCTGGGCAACTTCGGGCCGGAGGGGCCAGAGACCATGCTGGCACAGAAATTTGGTGGTCCTTCCATGTTTGTGGCTGCAGCTGAGGAGACAGAGAACAACTTGATCGATGGCCGTGGCGACGCTTATTGTGGCATGCTCAACGCTTCATATAACTTGGGCTTGCGCAAGCTCAACCCATATATTCCCGAATATCCTGTTGGCACGCCCGATGAGGTCGCCGATATGATTGGGGAATTTGTGGATATCGCAAGGGTAATACTGGGACTGTCAAAGCTGAAGATTTTCACTTTTGGACCAAGGCCTCAGGACTTCTTGGCGTGCAACGCTCCCATAAAGCCTTTATACGATTTGGGAATAGAGATCATGGAAAATTCCGAGTTAGACCTCTTCGAATCCTTTAATCTACATGCAAACGATCCCAGGATACCGTCAGTGGTCAAGGATATGGAAGAGGAACTGGGAGAAGGCAATAAGCTTCCCGGCATCCTTCCCAAGCTGGCACAATACGAGCTTACTTTGTTGGACTGGATGGAGAAGCATATCGGTGCATCTGAATATGCCATATTTGCCAATAAGTGCTGGCCCGCGTTCCAGACTCAGTTCGGTTTTGTGCCGTGCTATGTGAACTCCAGGTTGGCTTCCCGTGGCATTCCGGTGGCATGCGAAGTGGATATATATGGCGCTTTGAGCGAGTACATCATTACCTGTGCTACGGGCATGCCGGCAACCCTTCTTGACATAAACAATACCGTTCCCAGGGACATGTATGAAAACAACAGGGATAAGTTTGGAGATTACAAGTTGACTGACCTTTTTATGGGATTTCACTGCGGTAATACCCCTAAGTGCTATCTAAAGGATGGTACTATGAAGTATCAGCTTATCATGCACAGGCTCCTCGAGCCGGATAAGGAACCCGATATAACGAGGGGGACCCTCGAGGGAACCATAAAATCCGGGGACATCACATTGTTTAGGTTGCAGGGCACGGCTGATTGCAAGCTGAGGTGCTATGTGGCCGAAGGTGAAGTAATTGACGTTGATCCCAAATCCTTTGGCGGCATTGGCGTGTTTGCTGTAAGGGAGATGGGCAGATTTTACAGGTATGTTTTGATTGGCAAGAGGTATCCGCACCACACTGGCGTTGCCTTTAAACATGCGGGCAAGACATTGTTTGCAGCCATGAAAATGCTGGGCATCGAGGAAGTGGACTTCAATCGGCCGGCTAATATGCTGTACAAGGATGAGAATCCATTCAAATGAAATAAAAGATGAAGCAGGTGTGATACTTTGTTCAAAGGAGACCAAAAGCCCAAGTATCAGCGCTTAAAGGAATATATAATAGAGACCATACAGCAGAAGCAGTTAAAGTTTGGTGACAGGATTTTTTCTGAAAATGAGCTGGCGGAGAGGTTTGGCATCAGCAGGCACACCGTTAGACAGGCAATTGGGGAACTGGTGAACGAAGGCTGGCTTTATAGGCTACATGGGAAAGGCACTTTTGTGGGTAATGGCCCCTATGGAAGAGGGAAAAAGATGCGTACCATAGGGGTCATTACCACTTATCTCAATGACTATATATTTCCGGCCATCATCTGTGGAATTAACAGCGTGCTGCTGGAACACGGCTACGATATGCTGCTGAGCTGCACCTATAATCAACATCGGATGGAGCGTTTGTGCCTGGAAAACTTGAGGAACCATTCCATTGCGGGATTGATAATTGAGCCCACCAAGAGCGCTTTGCCCAACCCCAATCTGGATTTGTATCAGGAGCTAAGGCGGAAGGACGTCCCCATATTGTTTATCCACGGTTGTTATGAGAATTTCGATGGCTCTTACGTGGTGGAGGATGATACCTGGGCTGGATATATAGCTACTAAACACTTGATTGAGCTGGGACATACCAGAATAGGTGGCGTGTTTAAAAAAGACGATATCCAGGGGCATTATAGATTTGCCGGGTTTAAAAAAGCCCATGAGGAAGCCGGGCTTGAAATTGCGCCTTCAAGGGTTTTATGGTTTGATACGGAGCAAGCTTTAAATTTTGAAAGCAGCATAATGGGGGACCTGATTTGTTTGCTCAAGGGATGTTCCGGCATCGTCTGCTACAATGACCAGATGGCCATCAAAATACTGGATGTATTAAGGGGAATGGGATTGAGCGTCCCCGAAGACGTTTCTCTCGTTAGCTTTGACGATTCGCAGCTTGCAGTGGCTTCTGAGGTCAAGCTTACCACCGTGGCGCATCCGCAGGAAAGATTAGGCCAGCAGGCAGCAAAGGCCTTGATCGATATGATTGAAGGTAGGCAAAAGCGCTGCAGCATAAAAATGCGACCTGAGCTTATTGTAAGAGGAAGCGTTAAAAAGGTGAGCGAGATGGCGAAGGTATAATAATGGAAGCTGTTGCTAATCCATACGAATAACTCCTTTGTATTTTAATAGACAGCAATGTTTATTAAAATAAAAGGAGGGGATGGTATGAGAGAAGCAACGCTTACCGTTTTGCCGAGGGATGAAAAGGGAAAGAAGGCAAGAAGGGAAGGCTTTATTCCAGGTGTCATTTATGGCAAGGGAATGGAAACCTTACCCGTCAAATTTGTGAAGCGCGAATTTTTAAAGGTTTTGAGGGAACATGGAGCAAGGCCGAGGGTTAAACTGCTAATGGGCGATCAAGAGAAGATGGCTCTGGTTAAATACGTAGATAAAGAGCCCATTACGGGTGAGGTGCTTCATGCCGACTTGCAGCTGGTGGCTGCAGGGCAAAAGATCACCTGCGATATACCCATCAGGTTTATAGGACGTGAAAGGTTAAAATCAAAAGGCCTCATACTTCAAGTTAATATAGACAGCATAAACATTACAGGAGAAGCATCAGTCATTCCCGAGTACTTTGTAGTGGATGTTGGCGATAAGAATTATGGCGATGCTGTGACGGTTGAAGACTTAAACATTCCCAGCGAAATACAGATAAACGATCCGCCAGAGGATGCCATAGCCGTTGTAACGGCAGCCGAGGATGAAGCCTCCGAAGAAGACAATGAGGCTGGTGCTACCAACTGAAGAGAGCAACGCTCAGATTAGCGTTGCTCTTTTTTAATTTCCTTAAGCCTATCATATGCGGTTAATCCAAAGCATATAATACCAAAAGGAGCGACATTCACTATGAGGTGGGAGGAATATTTGTGAAGTCAAAGCCAAGTATAAGGTGTATGTTTGCCGGCAGTAATACGTCCATGGGGTTTGTGAATTTCTTTGGGGAAATACTAGAGGCCAATACCAACAGGATATTCATAATAAAAGGTGGACCGGGGGTAGGCAAGTCTACATTCATGAAAAAGATTGGCCAGGATTTACTTGATAGAGGATATAACGTTGAATACTTTTATTGCTCCTCTGACCCCGACTCCCTCGATGCTGTGGCAGTACCCAGTTTAAAGGTGGCCATAATGGACGGTACGGCTCCACACGTGATGGATCCAAGGTATCCAGGCGCTGTGGATGAGATCATCTATTTTGGCGACTACTGGGATGATGATGTGCTGGTGGCCAATAGGGAGTACATAATAGAATGTACAAATCGAATAAAGGACCTGTTCAATATGGCATACAGTAAGCTAAAAGAAGCCCAAATTGCTTATGACGAATGGAAGGGATACGTTAAAAGGTGCGTGGACAGGACTGAGTATCAGCGGTATGCCAACTTGCTCGTGGGAAAAATGTTTAAGAATTTTGATGTTTTGGGCAAGGAGGGCAGAGCAAGGCATTATTTTGCCTGTGCAATTACTCCATCCGGCATAAGGGATTATGCCGAGACACTGCTAGCGCCCGGTATGAATGTATATCCTATTTACGGTGGCCCGGGTTCGGGAGCCAAAGAACTGCTGAGAAGGGTGGCACACATAGCCGAGTGGCAGGGCTTTTATACCGAAAGATCGCACTGTCCGATAGAGCCCGAAGATCTGGATATGGTGATCATACCCGACCTTAACGTTGCCGTCATCAACATATGGGAGCCCTTCCGGAGCGCCGTGCCTAAAGATGCGGGAATAAACCTTCAAGAAGGCTTAGACCTGTCAGCGTGTTTTAATGAGGCAAAGCTGGATGAAGAGAGCAGAAGGGCTTTATCAAGCTCCCGTGAAAGGTTTTTGGGACTGCTCCATCAAGCCATGAATGACATTGCACAGGCCAAGGCTGTTCATGATCAGCTGGAGACCTACTACATCTCAGCCATGGATTTTGAAAAAATTGAACAAGTTCGCCAGCGGATTGTTCAGCGCATGCTAAAGTATGGAAAGGGCTGCTTAAGCCCTTAGTTCTATACAATTTTATGCCTATTTTTTGTGACGCTTTTTCTATGGTAACCCCGCCGATGATGTGGTATAATATAACCAAACCCTAACAAAAAATTACGGGAGGCGGTTAACATGATACATTTTATTATTGGCCCGAGGGGAAGCGGCAAGACCAAAAAGGTGATTGAAATGGCAAATCGGGCCATCGAGCAAATCAAGGGGAATGTGGTGTTTATCGACGGGGATTATCGGAAGATAACGGGACTGAAGTACCAGGTACGGTTCATCAACGCCAAGGAGTTTGACCTGAAAAATTTAAATGTGCTGTACGGTTTTTTATGTGGGATCATTGCGAGGGATTACGATATCGAGCAGGTTTATATTGACGGGGTAATTGAGGATTTAGGGGGAGATGTAAAGAGTATAGAGAACTTTGTATCGGATGTGAAGAAGCTGTCAGATAAATTCAATATACAATTTGTGATCACCATGAGCGGCACTCCCGAAAGCGTGCCTGTTTTCCTAAAAGAATATATGTTAGAAGAATGTATAGCGTAAAGAGGGCTTTAAGTAAACTTACAGGAAAACAAGGTACCTTAGCCGAGGGAAAGCCCTTGGCTTTCTTTTTGATGATGCCTCCCGTACTTTATGA
>NZ_VSCO01000110.1:0-6143 GCF_047459465.1 Caldicoprobacter sp.
CAAAAGTGGGGATTTTTACTTTGCAACTCTGTCCATTTTTATTTTACAACAAACAAACACTTTCCTAACATGAGAATAGCTGAGCCCGACAAAGTTGGCCACCTCTTGGATTCCTATATCATTTCTGTAATTTTTCTTTATAAAATCTATTATCTTGTTGACAGTTTCATCTTCCTCTTTCTCGTACACCACGAGGAAATCTATTATAGCCTTATACATATTGACAAGCCAAACCTTTATTTCATCCAATGTCTCTTTACTGGAAAGTTCACTATATACATTAAAATCATGGCCAAAAACTTCGTTCATATCTAACTTAAGTTCGGTAAGATATTTTACTATGGTATTTCCCACCAGTTGATTTATGACCAGTAAAACATTGTCGCAAGATATATCGCGTCTTTCTTTTAACTGTCCTATCAATTCAGCCACAGTTTCTTCAATTTTATTTATATCCCTAGATTCCAGCTGATTTATTATGTTCCTTTCTAGCTTATATGGATAATAATAGCTGTAATTTTCAAATTCCTCATTCCACAAAATGATGCTCCCATGGCCAAAGACCAATCTCCATTTGAGCATTTGTTTGGCCTCCATGTACGATACATGTACTTTTGATATCCCTTCATAACATCTTCCAATTCCCACCGATACAGTGAAATCCAATATCTTGCCAATCTCGCTCTGTATCTCGCAGAAATACCTCTCTAAATCCTCGTATATTTGATGCATGCGGTCATCGCTTACATTGATGATAAATGCGATTTCTCCTCCAGCCAAATTCACTCCTTCGCACACATATTCCCTTCCTATGACATATTTTACAATATTTATTATCAACATCTTTAAATAATATTGCCTTTCTGCTCCATATCTATTAGCAAAGTCACGATATTTATCTATCATTACAGAAACACATATAAAATGTCGATGCTTAAAATATTCACCAGCCAACCCATCATTGTCAACGTTGCTGTAGCTATAACTAGCGTTCAACAGATTACTTAAATAAATCTGTTTGATATGCATTTTATTTTGGGCTAACTGGTTCGAAAGCGACTCGAAAGCCCTTCTCAGTATTATCATTTCATCCTTGCTATCATAAACGTCTATTCCTTTATTGAATTTAATATCTTGAATCAACTTGGTTATCGGGCTAGACAACTTTTTTGATATTAAATAAACGCTCAAAATGCTCAATAACGCTATTAGCACAGAGAGATAAATAAACCTCGTACGCAAACTATCAATCTTACTAAGCAAGGGTTCCAAAGAAAAAACGCCTATATAGACCCAATTATCGTTAAGGGATTTATAATATGACAACAAAATATTTTTTCCTTCCATCTCATCGATAAAGTATCCGTCAACCGTATTGCTCTTTAATATTTTCTCTATGTAACTCTTATGGAGATATTGCAACCTATATAATTTTTATCTACATGAGTCACAACCTTTCCATCGTTATTAATGATAAAAATATATCCTTCCTTGTTTATATCATCAGTGTTGATAAGCTTTGATAATGCATCTTCTTTTATATTTGACACAAGCGCCCCTTGTAAGGCGCTTATGTAAGGAGTCAGAGGGAACACATACGTTATAACATAATTATAACCGGAATAAACTACATCATCGTATTCCCTGCTCAACATAGGATCTATCCATCCTAAAGGTTTCCTGTCATTTTTGTATTGAGTATAGGCTTTAAACCAACCCGTATTCTTTATATCGTCATTAAAAATCACCCCTTGGTTGCTGGTCAAGCAAAGTCCTAGATCTTCAATATACAAATAGATTGATTCATACCTTATATTAGCATTAATCACCTCTAAAATCGACTTTTGCGCATTCGAAAGCTTTGTCAAAGCTTGACTATCAAAAACTAGCTTACCATCTCTTTTTAGATTCTTTAGTTGTACAAGAGCATTTATAGAATTACTAGCCGCCAGCCTTACAACATCTTCTTGAACGGCATTTTTAAACTCCGCTGTAATCTTTTCCGCTACTTTCAATTTCCCTATATAATTTATGCCAATCTCTTCTTTAGAACTATTTATTACCACTTTTTCGTATACAAAAATATAGAAAACAGTTATCACTACCAATAAGAACGTGAAGGAAATAAACAATTTAATAAAAAATGATTGGTCTTTCATAAAATACAATCCCCCATCATTCTTATCCACTTACTGCATTAATTATTTTATTTTGGGCATAGTTACAGATGTTTTATGCGAGCGTAACAAGTCCTCTAAAATCTCTTCCTCAGTCAAAACTTCAACCCCATTATCCATAAGCAATTGGGCTGTTATGCCATTTCCTTCTTGAAGCTTTCCCGTAAATGTTCCATCGTATACCATCCCTTTGCCGCAGGAAGGACTCCTAGCCTTTAAGACAGCGCGCTTTATTCCCATCTCCTGACAAAATCTCAAAATCTGTTTTGCACCCCTTATGAAATTCTCAGTGACATCAACGCCATCCTTTCTGACCACCAAAGCCTTGCCCTGCAAAACATCGTGGGCGTTGCCACCTTTTATCTCGGCCGGCAGCCTGGGCGTGGGCAGACCCCCTAATTGCTCGGGACACAGCGGAATGGCCTTGCCCTGGCGTACAAGCTCTTTGATAATGGGGATTCCATTATCTTCTCCATTGTATTTACAGCATATCCCTGCCAGACACGCGCTTACCAAAATCATGCAGTTCACCTCGCTCTTTTATTTTAGCTGCACTATGGTAACGCCACTTTCACCCTCGCCATATTTCCCAAGACGGAAGGAGCTTACATGGGGATGATTGCGCAAGTATTGGTGGACTGCCTCCCTTAGCGTACCCGTCCCCTTGCCGTGAATAATGGTCACCTGTTTTAACCCGGCCAAAAAAGCGTCATCCAGGTACTTATCCACATTCATCAAAGCTTCATCTACCGTCTGCCCCCTTATGTTTATCTGCGGCGAAACGGCGGTCAACTTGGGAGAAGGCATTTTAGACGATATCACTGCAGTTGCTGCATCGTTCTTCTCGTCAACCTTTCTCACATCCGAAAGCTTGACAGCCACCTTCATTATGCCCACTTGAACCATGAGCTCGCCGTTGTCATCGGGAAGGGTCAGTACCTGTCCTTTTTGGCCCAATGTGCTTATATACACCGTCTCGCCCAGGCGTACCTCCTTAACCGGTTCATAATACTGGTGGGACTGCCTGGTTTCTCCAGCAAGTTCATTCTCTATTCTATCCAGGCTTTGCTTCAACCTCATCCTGTATTGCTCCATGGCCCTGTTGCGTTCCTTTTCGGCGGCCATCTGCGATAGTTTATTCAACTCTTTGATGATCTGATCGGCCTCTTCCTTAGCCTGGCGCAATATCATCCTGGCCTCTTCTCTGGCCTTTCGAAGTATCTGCTGGCGCGCCGACTCAAGCTCGGACTTCCTCTCGGCAAGCTCCTGCCTTGCCCTCTCCGCCTCCTTCAAATACTTTTTAGCCTTTTCCCGTTCTTCCCTAGCCTTGATCCTATTGTATTCCAGGTCAGAAATCAAATCCTCAAACCGGATATCCTCCTGCGTCAAGAATTCCCTGGCCTTTTCGATAATTTGCTCTTTAAGCCCTAGCCTCCTGGATATCTGAAAGGCATTGCTCTTACCCGGTATTCCTATAAGCAGGCGGAACGTGGGGCTCAATGTTTCCACATCAAACTCCATGGATGCGTTCTCCATCCCCTGATTCATCATGGCGAATACCTTAAGCTGGCTGTAGTGGGTTGTGGCGACAGTTTTAGCGCCGCTGTTGTGCAAAAACTCAAGGATGGCCATGGCCAGAGCAGCACCTTCTGTGGGATCAGTACCGGCTCCCAGCTCATCCAGCAACACCAAAGAATTTCTGTCTATTTTATCAACGATATATACAATATTTACCATATGCGAGGAAAAAGTACTGAGGTTTTGTTCTATGCTCTGTTCATCACCTATATCAGCAAAAACCTTTTGGAATATGCCTATCTCGGTACCGTAATCGGCAGGCAAGCAAAGGCCGGCCTGCGCCATCAACACAAACAGCCCCACCGTCTTCAAAGTTACGGTTTTACCGCCCGTATTAGGTCCAGTGATCACCAGGGTATTAAAATCATATCCCAGATTAAGGCTTATGGGTACCACTTGATGTGGGGGTATCAACGGATGCCTGCCATTTACTATTTTGACCTTACCGTCCTCCACTATTTTGGGCACCATGCCCCTCATAGAATATCCTAATTTGCCCTTGGCAAATATAAAGTCAAGCTTGCTCAGGATTTCAAACGAAGTGCTTATGTCCTCCCTAACCTTCCATACTTCCTCCGTTAACCTGCCCAAAATGCGCTCAATTTCTCGCTTTTCTTCCAGCATCAATTCCTTAAGCCTGTTGTTGGCTTCCACTACCGGCATGGGCTCGATGAACAAAGTGGCCCCGCTGGCCGACTGGTCATGGACCAGGCCAGGCAGGCTGGAACGATATTCCTGTTTTACGGGAATGACATACCTGCCATTCCTTATGGTGACAATGGGCTCCTGAAGGAATCTCTGGTACTGCGGCGATTGTATATAGCGGTTCAAAAGCTCCTTTATTTTTTCCTGACACCGCGCTATATTACGGCGGATACCATGAAGCTCAGGACTGGCATTGTCGGCTATCCGCCCGTCGGGTTCTATACACCTGAATATCTCGCCCATCAAATCACTATGTGGCTTTAACTGATATACCAGCCCCGGAATAATGGTAAGCCCCGAATCATTTAAACCTTCCCTGCTTTTAAAGGCATCTTTGAGGCTGGCGCAAGTCCTTAACACGCACCCTATGTCCAGCAATTCCTCGGGGCTCAATGTCGCCTTTTTTTCCACCCTCCTCAAATGCATGCGAATGGCGGGGAACTCCCCTAAAGGAGACATCCCATATTTGACCATTATCTTTAAGGCCTCTTCTGTCTCTGCCAGGGCTGAAATAATTTTATCCCTATCGGTATATGGGACCAAACTTTGTGCCATTTCGCGCCCCGGCACCGATACCGTATGCTCCATAAGCATGCCTATAATCTTGTCATATTCAAGCACGTGGAAGGTTCTCTCATTCACAACTCATTCCCTCGACTTTTACTATTAGAATTTTAGAGTCAATCTTTATTGGTTATCCTGCTATAACAGGTCAATAGCCTTTTTTATCGTACCCTTCAATTAGGATAACATTCTCACCTACTAAATGCAATAAGTAAACCGCCTCAAGACGGCCAGTTATTCAAACTTTTAGGAGAGAAGCAAAGCAAATAAGATAATAGGTGTCAATAGCTAATTTCAACATGCAAATTCTTTTTGGAGCCTTACTCTCTGGATAAAAGTCTGATATTATTATTCCATTCCTACACCTCTGGTAATAGTGCTTTAGGGTTCCTTTCGCTTTTCACTAATTGTTTCTAGATCTATCCTAGGCCTTTTCAAGTGCTTACCCGCTTTCCTTGCTGTTTCTATGCATTCTCATCCTCTCTGTTTTATCCGCTCACGTTTTTTCTGGGTCATACATATAGCAAAATAACTCAAAACAGATGACGCTATCTTGTTTGTGTCACTCATGTTTCTATCCCCTACAAATAAGTCAAAAACACTGGCAGACGATTTTAATAGATTGAAATGAAATCAAAAGAGTTTTCGTCCCCTATGCACGGGTTCAAAAACTTATTGCAAATTCGGTTATCTGGATAAATAAGCCATAATTTTTGTCCCCTATAAGTGGGTCGTCATAAACCAGTACCTGAAGCTATCCAATTCACTTTTACATTAGAGTTTCCGTCCCTATAAGTGGGTCAAAACCCCATTTTCAAATATAGAAGTAACAGAACATTACGATATTTTTTTGTCGTCGACCTCTGATAAAGCAAAATTCTCTGGAGTCTCACGACATCCTTCTCCCTATAGATTTATTATTCGACAGTTCTTTAAAAATTCCTGTATCATAGATCAAGTTCTTGCATAGCTATGTTTATTTGCTGTCGAATTCCAGTAAGACAAATTCTTTCGTTTTAATTCAATTACATACGCGGTTCCTGTCCGTCGGGTCAAAACTTTACCTCGGTTTTTTGCAGATTCCACCTCACAGCGGTCATCCTTGCCTTTGTATAGCGG
>NZ_VSCO01000111.1:0-6141 GCF_047459465.1 Caldicoprobacter sp.
TATATATAAGCGGACATCCCTTAAGCGAGTTTAAGGATATACTGGATACCATGAATACCACCCTGGAATTGCGAGGGCTTAAAGTATCAGAAAGCGAATCAGAACATGGCCCCATGGCGATGGACAGCGAGCTGGCCGATGGTTCGCCGTTCACAATAGGCGGCATCATCGTGAGCAAAAAGCTCAAAACCACCCGTAACGATGAGATAATGGCCTTTATCACTCTGGAGGATCTGTATGGCAGCGTGGAGGTCATAGTTTTCCCTAGCACGTATGAGAAATATCGGCCGTTGCTTGAAGAGGACAGCGCTGTCATAATAAATGGTAGGCTCAGTCTTAGGGAAGATGAGGACCCAAAGATTATATTAGATGAAGTACGGCCCCTTGTCAGAACTTCAAAAAATAAGAGGCTATATTTGAAGATTGAAAAGGGAAGCAGGATAGACATAGACAGGCAGATATGCCCCATTTTACGCAGATACCATGGGAATATACCCGTATATCTATTCATTGAGTCGACGGGGAAAAAATTTCTAGCAAACCGGGATCTTTGGGTTGAAGGACACCCCGAACTGTTAAAAGTTCTATCAGATGTCTTGGGGCAAAACTGCGTAAAATTAATCGGGTAATGTTAAACTACCAATCTTAAGGAGGGATGGTTATGGGTAATGAGGTTGTTTTGGGCGATTATATATGCGTTTTGGCGCAAGAAGACGGGGTGAGCATCATTGGCATGACAAGAGGCAAGGATACCAAGTTCCATCATACTGAAAAGCTGGACAAAGGAGAGGTGATGATAGCCCAATTTACTGAGAATACCTCAGCCATAAAAGTGCGGGGCAAAGCTAGAATTTTGACAAAGTATGGGGAACTGATATCCGGCAGGGATCAGGATTGATCGTCTTGCAAAGAAGGAGGACCTTGCAATGTGGGTGGTTGTGTATATGGCCCAGGGTAAGGAGATGTCCGATAAGATAGGGGCTCTCTTGACAAAGGAAGGGTTTTTGTTTAAGATAAAACCCATATACAAAAATGTTGATCCTGAAAATAATTATTATAAGATAATGGTTCCAAAGGCTGAAGCAAGCGAGGCTCAAAAGGTGTTGATTGAGAACAAGTATTTATAGCTGTAATATATGATTTCATTTGATGAATGGGAGGAATAAGATTATATGAAAACCCTAGGCGTTTTGACCAGCGGTGGAGATGCTCCGGGGATGAATGCTGCCATCCGTGCAGTTGTCAGAACCGCAATTTACAATAAAGTACGCGTTTTGGGGATAAAGAGGGGGTTTAATGGGCTGCTACGCGGTGAAATCGAGGAAATGGATGTTGGCTCGGTAGGGGAGATCATACACCGCGGGGGAACCATATTGCACACCGCCCGCTGCGAAGAATTTAAAACAGAGGAAGGGTTGAAGAAGGCCTATAACATTATCAAGATTTTCGGTATCGACGGGTTAGTAGTTATAGGTGGTGACGGCTCTTTTAGAGGGGCAAGGGATTTGAGCAAATTTGGAATACCTGTGGTGGGAATCCCAGGTACCATCGACAACGATATAGCCTGCACCGATTTTACCATCGGCTTTGACACGGCCGTGAATACCGTTCTCGATGCCTTAAACAAGATCCGCGATACTGTGACTTCCCACGAGCGGGTAAATATCATTGAGGTCATGGGGCGTAATGCAGGCGATATAGCCTTATATGCGGGGCTGGCCGGCGGAGCTGAAGATATAATTGTGCCTGAGATACCTTTTAACGTTGATAATATATGCAGGCGTCTCATAGAGGGGAAAAATAGGGGAAAGGTATCCCATATATTGATCGTGGCCGAGGGTACAAAGAATTCATTCCAGCTGGCCAAGGAGATCGAAGAGAAGACGGGGCTTGAGGTTAGAGTCACCGTGCTTGGGCATATTCAGCGCGGTGGCAGTCCTACGGCTGCAGATCGGATACTCGCCAGCCGAATGGGAGCACATGCCGTCAAGCTGTTGCTCAGCGGTAAGGGTAACAGGGTGGTTGCGATACGCGGCTATCAAATAGTTGACTATGACATCGATGAGGCGCTGTCCATGAAAAAGGATTTCGATTGTGAGATGTATGAGCTGGCAAAGATATTATCCATCTAATTTGCACTAATTTATACGTTATCTGTTTTTTGGAGATGGTATAATGATTGTAGTCGATACCAAGATTAGAGTTCGCTATAAAGAAACCGACAAGATGGGCGTGGTTCATCATTCGAATTATTATACCTGGTTCGAGATTGGCAGAAGCGAATATATGCGCGCGAGAGGCATGACCTACCGCAGCATGGAAGAGAAAGGGCTGATGTTGCCTGTCATAGAAGCCCGGTGTTTTTACAAACAGCCGGCCAAATATGACGATGTCATTGTTATACGCACGCATATGGCTGATTTTAAAGGTGTGAGGCTGAAGATGGAATACGAGGTGATAAGAGAAGAGGATGGGGTGTTGCTGGCAAAAGGTTATACAGTGCATGCCATCACAGATGCAAACCTCAAGCCTGTCAATATAAAGAAGGTGGATTCTGAGCTGTATAAATTTTTTATGGAATGTATAGAGGGGTGAATGATTTGAGCGAGGTATTGGTTGAAGAATACAGGGGAGAAATAGTGGAAAACGTACATAGAGGGTTTATATGCGGTATCTCGAATAGCGGCGAAGTGGTCTATTCAGTGGGGGAACCCGAGCGGATAACTTTTATGCGTTCTACTGCCAAGCCTATTCAAGCCATTCCGGTATTTAAGATGGGACTGATTGAAAAGTACGGCCTGGAGGGTAGAGAGGCTGCAATACTCTGCGCCTCTCATATGGCTGAACCCTTCCATATAGAGGCGCTTGAATCCATAATGGAAAAGACGGGTATTCCAGAAGACCTGTTGATATGCTGTGCCCAGCCCAGGAGAATATACCACAATTGCGCCGGCAAGCACTTGGGGATATTGATGCTATGCAAAGAGTTGGGATATAAGATGGAGGACTACTGGAGCATCGAGCATCCCGTCCAGCAGCTCATCAAGGAGCACATCGCTATGATTTCCGGCTATCCAGAAGAAGATATCCAGATTGGAGTCGATGGTTGCGGCGTTCCGGTCTTTGCCATGCCGCTTATTTTCATCGCCAATGCCTATCTCAGGTTGGCTTGTCCTGACCTTATCAGGGATGCGCAGGTTAGAGCTGCTGTGGAGAAGATAACCAGCCTTATGAACGCTTATCCTGAGATGATAGCCGGTACCAATCGCGTGTGTTCCTTATTGCTTCAGGATGATAATATTGTGGCCAAAGGTGGAGCCATGGGGGTCTACTGTTTTGGGCTTAAGAAAGAGAGGTTGGGGTTCGTCCTAAAAATCGAGGATGGCTCTTCCGATGAGTGGGGTATTATCATTGCTTCTATACTCGAGCAGATTGGGTATGATAATAAGGAAACGATACAGAGATTAAGGGCGGTCTTCCCCAGTGAAATCAAAAATGATAACGGCAGGGTAATTGGGATGCGTAAAGTGAAGTTTAGATTGGGATGAGATTGAGTAGTTTCCAACAGCATCATTGCTTTTAGGCAGCCCATGGGTAACAGTTCGTTACTTCCCTGAATATATTGTAGTGATAGAAATGCCAATAAGGGAGGTAATCGAAACATGGAATATCCTATGGGCTATTATTATCCTTTACAACAATGCCCTGCGGGCACAGTGCCATATATCATAAGGCCAGGAGATACCTTCTTTTCATTAGCGAGAAGGTTTAATACAACTGTAGCTGCCATAATGGCTGCTAATCCAGGCGTTGACCCCAATCGATTGCAAATAGGTCAGACGATATGCATACCTCAGCCATTCTTGCCACCTTGTCCTGGAGGGAATTATTATACCATACGACCGGGGGATACGCTGTTTTCCCTTGCACGGCGGTTTAACGTTTCGGTGGATGACATTTTGGAAGCCAATCCAGGTATAGATCCTAACAGCTTGAGGGTTGGACAAATCATCTGTATACCTGCACCACCGGTTGATACCTGTCCTGCTGGCACATTTCCATATGTGGTGAGAGCAGGTGACACCTTCTTCAGCCTTGCAAGGAGGTTTGGTACCACGGTAGCTGCTATAATGGCTGCCAACCCGGGCGTAGATCCTAATAGGCTGCAAATAGGCCAGACGATATGCATACCAGGAACTGCGCCACCATCTGGATGCCCTGCAGGCACATTTCCGTATGTGGTGAGAGCAGGCGACACCTTCTTCAGCCTGGCGAGGAGGTTTGGTACCACGGTAGTTGCCATAATGGCTGCCAACCCGGGCGTAGATCCTAATAGGCTGCAAATAGGTCAGACGATATGCATACCAGGAACTGCGCCACCATCTGGATGCCCTGCCGGTACGATGCCGTATATCATAAGGGCAGGCGATACCTTCTTCAGCCTTGCAAGGAGGTTTGGCACCACGGTGGATGCCATAATGGCGGCTAACCCGGGTGTGGATCCCAATAGGTTGCAGATAGGTCAGAGGATTTGTATACCCGTGTAAATGTGAAGTGTATTTAGGTAAAAGGGGTCTACATGCTTCATTAGACCCCTTCGCATTTTCTTTAACCTTTTAATAAAGCAAGCTAAATCCATGTAATTGTTTGAAATACCGGTTTATAAGCTGTCGGATATGGATACGAACAGGGAAGTTCTGCAAAAATATAAGATGTGTTAAAATAAATTAAGGTGTGTGCTGGTTACACACCGTTTCAATAAACATCTTAGCAAAACATCCTAAAATAGAGGAGGAAATCGATGAACCAAAGAGATATACCGGTTATACAAAATCGGGAATATGAGATGCTGGTTGAAGATATAGGCGTTGACGGCGAGGGTATAGGGCGAATAGACGGGTTTACCATGTTTGTGGAGGGCGCTTTACCAGGGGAAAAGGTAAGGATCAGGGCTTTAAAGGTGGGCAAGAACTTTGGATACGGTGAGCTGCTGGAGGTGATTGCACCGTCACCCGATAGGGTGAGTCCACCATGTCCTTATTCAAAACGATGCGGCGGGTGTTCGCTTCAGCATCTTTCATATAGTGCCCAGCTAAAGTTTAAAACCCGTCGGGTGCGCGATACTTTACAACGCATAGGGAACATCACGGATGTAAAGGTACATGAAACCATAGGGATGGATAATCCGTGGAGATACCGCAATAAGGCACAGTTCCCCGTGGGGATGGCTGGCGGTTCATTAGCCATTGGTTTTTTTGCTCCCCGAAGCCATGATATCGTTGATATGGATAAGTGCATAATAAATCACCGGATCAACGATAGTGTAATACGAATTATGCGGGATTTTATACAAAGCTATTCCATACCCGTATATGATGAAAGTGCCCACCGAGGCGTTATACGCCATGTGGTAACCAAGGTAGGCTTTAAAACCGGGCATGTGATGGTGGTCATTGTAACAAACGGGAGGAACTTACCGCATAAGGATAAACTGGTGGAGCTTTTGAAGGACAATATACCGGGCATAACCAGCATAGTGCAGAATATAAACCCTAAGAAGACCAACGTAATCCTGGGGCAGGAGAACATCACCCTGTGGGGGCAGGACTATATTACCGATATTCTTGGTGGATTAACCTTCAAGATATCCCCCCTTTCATTCTTCCAGGTAAATCCGGTGCAGACCGAGATTTTATACGGCAAGACGTTGGAGTATGCAGGTTTGAATGGGACAGAAATTGTCATGGACCTATACTGTGGCATAGGGACTATTTCGCTGTTGTTGGCGCGAAATGCCCGTAAAGTATATGGCATAGAAGAAGTGCCTCAAGCGGTGCAGGACGCATGGGAGAATGCCAGGATAAACGGCATATCTAATGTTGAGTTTGTAGAAGGGAAAGCCGAAGATGTCATCCCTCGGATGGTGGATTCGGGGATACATGCCGACGTGGTGGTGCTGGACCCGCCTAGAAAAGGGTGTGATCAAGCGGTGCTGGAGGCTTTAGCGCGTATGGCACCGCCAAGGATTGTGTATGTGTCCTGCAATCCGGCAACCCTTGCGAGGGATTTGAAGTTTTTAGCCGAGCAGGGGTATAAGGTGCTCGAGGTGCAAGCGGTGGACATGTTTCCGCATACTACGCA
>NZ_VSCO01000112.1:0-6076 GCF_047459465.1 Caldicoprobacter sp.
TTGATAGATATCGAAATGGCAGGAAGCTTGATACCATTTTGCTAAATCCCGGCAAGAATGAAGACGCCGTTGAGATAGAGCTTGTATCCAATGATCCGCTGCCGGAAGAAGAGGTGATAAAAAGGGAACGATACAGGAAGCTACAGGCCTGTATCGCTAGTTTAAAGCCCGAATATAAAACGGTGATTATACTGAGAGATATACAGAATTACAGCTATGAAGAGATTGCAGAAATCCTGCAGGTCCCTTTGGGTACCGTTAAATCCCATATAAGTCGAGCAAGGGCTGCATTATGTGATGCTCTTCGGGAAATGCTGGAGTGACAGGAGGTGAGCCGTAGGATGGATTGCAAGGTTGTGCAGGAACTTATCTCACTGTATATAGATGGTGAGCTAGAGGGGGAAGAAGCACGACAGCTGAAGGAGCATATAGAAAGTTGCCCTGAGTGCAGACAGAGGTTTGAAGAGATGAGAGCTGTAGTGCAAATGGTAGGAGCTTTTGAAGAAGAAGAGCTACCCAATGGCTTTGTGGATAGGTTGCGTGCGCGCTTAGAGGCACAGCAGCTAAGTGGGATAATGCGCAAAGGGCATCATAGGTTTTCCAGATGGATCAAATGGGCGAGCATAGCTGTAGTAGCGGCTATTATCATATTAGCCATAAGGGTGCTAGGCCCTGATGCGATGCTGTATACTTCTCCGCAAGAAAAGGGACACAACGATTCTGCGGCGAGGGGAGATATGCCTGAAAGTTTGATGGCAGATTCGCAGGATGAAGGGGTGGCAGCGCCGAGCGATGCATCAGTAGATATTGCCGAGAATCAGCACGTGCTGGATGGAGGCGAAGTTAGAGCTTCCAGTACTAAATCTGAAAATTCACAACAAGCTCAAGGAGCCGATGGTTATATTAGGTCGGATAAGGTTGAGTTGAAGGTGCAGGATGTATGTGTAACTCCTCAGACCCTTATGATAAGGGCCCTTCAACATGGTATAGATGTAGTTGATCAGGCGGAGGACAGCATTACCTTGAGAGTTACGTCCATTGAACAGCGCAAGGCTCTGTATCGTGAGCTTGAGCTACTAGGAATAGTGGAAGAGGTGGGGACTGATTTTGAATCGGATACGGTGACTATCGTGATCGTGGGAGAAGAATGATATAAACGATATATTTTATGGCTTATAAAGCATCAACTGTATAATTAGGATAATTATGGTTAATAATATAGGTAAAAATTAATAAATTCCAAAAATAAATAATAGAAGAGGAGGGATATGGATGGCCAGGAACGAAACCGCTAAAAATGAGAGGTCTATGGATAACAATGTACCAGGCATTGACGCTGAACTCATATCTTCTATGAAAGAAGAAGTGCTCCGCGCTAAAGAAGAAAATATCCCCATGCTACGAGCTTTCGAAGCTGTAGCTAAAAAGAGCGGCCTTAAAGTTAATACCATAAGAAACTATTATTACCGCTATTTGCATGCCCAGCTGAGCAGTGAGAGCCAGCCAGGAAGGAAAGGGGAGAAAGGCAGTTCCTTGAGAGGAGTAGCCGGCAAGTCCTTTACAGAAGAGGAAGTCAAAAACCTCGTTATGTCCATACTGATAGCCCAGGCCCAGGGCGAGTCGGTACGTTCGTGTGCCAATCGCCTGGCAGGCGGGAACCCCAAGAAGATGCTGAGGATTCAAAACAAATACAGGAATGTGGTAGCCAGCCAGCGCGAATATGTTGAAAGCCTGATGGCAGAGATGTCGCAAAAGGGAATTAAATATTTCAATCCTTACACCAGGCAAATAGTGGATGGTAACTCCGTTTCAGCGTCTGCCCAACGCTATGTAGAAAGGGCGGAAAACACGAAAGGCGATGCGGAGTATAGCGGCAAGGATTCCCTTATTAGGATAATAGGAGACGTTGTTGCCAGCATGGGCACATTTGATGATTTTTCAGTGGAGGGTTTCTTTAAGGGATTGAAGCAGCTGGTAGACATGGCGGCAAAAGGAAGGGGAGAAGAAGACGGGGAGAAACTAACCCGTCTAGAGAAGGAAAACAAAGAGCTGAATAACAAGCTCAAGGAGCTTCATGATTTTGTGCGTCAGCTTGCAGCCATCAATCGACGGTTTGTGGATTTGCCGGATGAGCAAAAGCTGTCCGCATTTAATGATTATATAAATGAGGTTAAGGCGTGGTTAGAGATTTATGAAAAAGTATATAAGGATGCCCATGCTGCGGAAGATTAAGGGAATGGAAACAGGATGCTACAAAGAGTTATGATGGCCAACACCAGCCCGATCTTACATGAAAGAGAGGGCTGGTTTACGCTTATTTATAGGTACAACTAGCTTCACGAGGCTGACGTTTGATCCTGGAGATAAGCCCACAAGTAACAATGATGCTCAATTTATAGAGAGGTACTCGTTTATTTTTTTGAACTGTTGATGGTATAATATACGCGAACCACAATATCCTGGTCATAGTTGCCAAACCCTTTGCCGTAAAGGGTGACTCCTCCTATGTATTTCGCATCGTCCAGCACCGCGATCCGAAATGTCCACTGTTTCAAGGTGAGAGACAAGTCTTCAATGGTGATATCCGATAGCTTCTCCCCGTCTATGAAGCTGCCTTTGCCATTTATGCGTATAACCTTTAGCAGGCCATATTGATTTATATTGTTATTCCACCACGAAGGAGTATATATCCCCCTTTTGCCTCCAAAATCACCTGGGCTGGTCCATTTCCCAATGTATATCCCGTTGATGAAGAAGGATATGTCCGATGGCCAATTGTTGTTGATGCCCGGAGCTTCAGAACCCAGCTCCATTGAGATTTCCAGCTCTTCAGGTTGCTGGTTGGGCAGGAGGTAATTGGGAATTTTGTATTCCACATATCCTTGAGTAAACCACAGGATTCTGGCATTTACCCTTTCGGGGTCAAGGAAATACCGGGGATCGTCAAAATGGCCTATGATTTTTTCACGAGTGGCCAGACCACAAGTGGGCGTTACCTTAAAATCGGTGTAATGGCCTACAGGAATGGATATCTCGTGGTACTGCCTTTGAGGTTTTTGATCTGTTGGAAAAGATATTTCCAGCGAATCTATTGCAAGGCTGCACAGTTTCTGGATACCACCCTTACAAGGGGTAATTTCAGCCTTTATGATCCCTGCCTTCTCAAGCTTTTTTATATGCATGGTCATGATTGCATTGCTGAGGTTCAGCTTTTTGGCCAGTTCTTTAATATTCATTGGTTTTTGTGCCAGGAGATTTATTATTTTCAGCCTTACGTTACTGGCCAGCGCTTCATATACCGGTAGCCATCTTTCAGTGGTGTCTATTTTCATATAGCAACGGCGCATCTAGAATTGTATTTACCTTGATCTTTTGATCAGGAATGCGCCTTTTCCTCCCTTCTGCAACCTATCGTGCATGTTGGCATAGCCTTGTGATTAATAGTATAAACGGCCTGATTAAGATAGTAAAGACTGCATCTTTTGCAAAAAGTCAACCTTATTGCCGATGGCCATTAGTATAATGTAGTGTATACTTTATACGATAGATGCTTAGATATTTGAAAAAGCGGTGTTTTGTGGTACAATTGTAGTGAACCATTACCTATATTTGGATCATACAGGATTACTCATTTATGGTTCTATTATTTTTTAGGTGTGGTATTTTACGATAAGCCATGGATTTTTTACCACAAAAATTGACATGGAGCCTATTAGGGTCTTATAATGAATGTAAACAATTATATTAAGCATTTAATATAATTATTAAATACCTTAGATAGGAGGGAACAAAAATGGTCAAGATGACCTTGAATGCCGACATCAAAAAGGGGAAAATAAACAAAAATATTTACGGACACTTTGCCGAACATCTTGGCAGGTGCATCTATGAAGGATTTTGGGTAGGTAAGGATTCGCCTATTCCCAACACTGACGGTATACGCGATGATGTGGTTGAGGCTTTAAAAAAGGTAAAGATACCCGTGCTCCGATGGCCGGGGGGATGTTTTGCCGATGAATATCACTGGATGGACGGCATTGGCCCTTATGAGAAGCGCCCCAAAACCATTAATACCCACTGGGGTGGAGTGGTGGAAAACAACCACTTTGGGACCCATGAGTTTTTCAGGCTGTGCGAACTGTTGGGTGCGGATGCGTATATAACCGGAAATGTGGGGAGCGGCACTGTAAGGGAGCTTCGCGAATGGATTGAGTACATAACCTTTGACGGCGATTCTTGGCTGGCCAATTTAAGAAGGGCAAACGGCAGAGAAAAGCCGTGGAGACTGCCTTATGTTGGCATAGGAAACGAGAACTGGGGTTGCGGAGGGAACATGCGCCCTGAATATTATGCTGACCTGTATCGTCAGTATGCTACTTATGTGCGCGATTTTAGCGGTAACAAGATTTATAAGATTGCTTGCGGTCCTTCGGATGCCAACTACCACTGGACCGAGGTGCTGATGAGGGAAGCCGGGCGCTATATGGATGGCTTGAGCCTGCATTATTACACCGTGCCGGGTACCTGGCAAAAGAAGGGGTCAGCTACCCAGTTTGACGAAGGTGAATGGTTTATAACCATGAAGAAGACGCTGCTTATGGATGAGCTTATTACCAAGCATTCCACCATTATGGATCGGTACGACCCCGAAAAGCGGGTAGGGCTTATTGTGGATGAGTGGGGTACATGGTATGACGTTGAGCCTGGCACCAACCCGGGATTCTTGTATCAGCAGAACACCCTGAGGGATGCGCTGGTCGCGGGCATTAACCTTAACATATTCAACAACCATTGCGATAGGGTGCATATGGCCAACCTGGCTCAAACGGTAAACGTGCTGCAGGCCATGATTCTAACCGAGGGAGAAAAAATGATCGTCACGCCTACCTATCATGTATTCGATATGTATAAAGTACATCAGGATGCTACGCTGCTCTCTCTGGATTTCACCAGCAGCCTGTACAGCTATGGCGACGACAGTATTCCTCAGATAAGTGCCTCTGCTTCCGAAGACGACCAGGGCAGGATTCATATATCGCTGTGCAATCTCGATCCCAACTCGGTAGCCGACATACGCTGCGAGCTGAGGGGGACGCGCAGGACCAAGGTGAGCGGAACCATACTGACATCTTCTGAGATGAATACCCACAATACCTTTGATGAGCCCAATGCCATTAAGCCTACCACCTTTAGCGATGCTACCCTGGTGGATAACGTGCTGGAAGTCAAGCTTCCATCCAAGTCGGTAGTAGTGTTGACCCTTGAGTAGAAAGATGCGGCTTAAGGGGATATGCTGTCAGCAAGCATGAGTCTAGCCTTTTTAAGGAGTGTTATCCATGAAAAACGGTGAATGCAAGGGATGTAGCGCTACCGTTAGGCTTTCGCAGGAAGAGATAGATGAAATATTCGGCCAAACGCTGAAGGTAAAGAATGTCAAACTGGCAACCCAGGAGGAGTATAACAGCAGGCTTGAGATTTGTAAGAAATGCCAGTATTTAGATTATGGTACCACGTGCAGGCTGTGCGGTTGTCTGGTACAGATTAAGGCAAAGTTGGCTGGTGCACGGTGCCCTTATCCATATCAGCCCAAATGGTGATGGCTTTTTAAGCAGCCCCTGAGGGATTTTCCTGGGGGCTTTTCTTTTTATTTTTTGCAAGCTTAACTGTAGAAAGGAAATAAGTGGAATTATATGAAAACAGGTTATGATTTTATATTCCATGGATGGCATATCCAATTTAATATGCTTTTGCGGTTGTGCATTTTAGGAGATAATCCTCAAAGAAGCCAAGCGCCTGAATGCAGGATATACAGCAATATGTTTCAGAAGGGGGAGAGAAATGTATTTGAGCGTTTTCCAGATGATGTGTTGTGTCCGTTTTAAATTAAAGTGGCTTTAGAAAACATGAAATATGAAAATTTTAAATTTGCAAATTTTCAAATTTTACGAGGCTTAAACTGATGGCCGTGCTTGACTTTTATTTTGTACACCTCTATAATAATCCTTGTTATTCTAGCTTTAGGAGGATTGAAGGAAGTGGGAGTGATAGTTGCAAAATTCGGGGGGACGTCCCTTGC
>NZ_VSCO01000113.1:0-6055 GCF_047459465.1 Caldicoprobacter sp.
AACTGTGGTACTGCTAAAGGGTGCTACTACGGTGGTGTGCCACCCGGATGGCAGGCTATACTTCAACACCACTGGAAATTCCGGCATGGCTACGGCGGGGAGCGGCGATGTGTTAACCGGCATTATTGCTGGATTTATTGCACAAGGGTATGGGCCCTTTGAAGCAGCGGTATTGGGCGCCTTTGTCCATGGCTATGCGGGCGATTTGGCAGCTGATGCTTACGGCCAGGCAGGAATGGTGGCTGGTGATATACTTGAGGCCTTGCCACTGGCGCTTAAGGAGATGTATAATTTGCGGACAGGTGATTGTAAAAGATAGTTACATCGTATATAATACTAAATATAGTTACGATATTTACATCGTATATAATTAAATATAGTTACGATGCTGTTAGCAATCAGCGTGAGGTTAAACATATGTCTTCCTACTTTTCCACGCTAGGTATAACTGGATTCAAGCTGGAGGACATGGATACTTTTGTGCAAGGGGGAAGCTCCGGTTTTGCTGTGGAGCAGTTAAGGTGGGAATCTTGAGTACATAATTTATAGGAGGTGCCCACTGTGGCTGAATTGAAGAAAATTTTGGTGAGCTTACCTGATAGCCTCTTGAAGGAGGTCGATGAGATTGTTGCCATTGAGAAGAGAAACAGGAGTGAATTTATTCGAGAGGCCATGAAACTTTATATCAGGGAGCGGCATAAGATGGAAATAAGGGAAAAGATGAAAAAGGGCTACGAAGAGATGGCAAAAATAAATGCTGAATTGTGCAAGGTAGGATTTGAATCTAGCAATGAGGCTTTGGCGACTTATGAGGCCCTTTTATCGGAGAGTGAATGATTGGTTATGATAGTGAGAAGGGGAGAGATCTATTACGCTGACCTCAGCCCTGTGGTGGGATCGGAGCAGGGCGGAGTGAGGCCGGTGCTCATAGTCCAAAATGATATAGGGAACAAATACAGTCCCACCGTTATTGTGGCGGCTATTACATCCCAAATCAATAAGGCCAAGCTCCCCACCCATGTGGAGCTTAGCGCATCTGAGTATGGCTTGCCCAAGGATTCAGTTATATTGCTGGAACAAATAAGGACTATAGATAAGAAGAGGCTTAGAGAGAAGATATGTATGTTATCCCCTGAGGTTATGGAAAAAGTGAATGAGGCGCTGCAAATAAGCCTTGGCCTTATAGACCTTCTTTAAAAGTCGGGGGATGATATCTAGTTTTTAAAGATAGGGCTTATTGTTTATAAAAGGTAATCGATGTTCTTATATGATATTTTACTGCTCCGGATGAAGGGATTAAAAGGTGTACGGCATGAAGAAGCTGTATTCAGCGATAAAGGATTATGTACTCATTGTGGTGGGAACGTTTCTAACCGCTCTGGCGTTTAATTTCTTTTTGATACCGCACAAAATTGCTCCAGGGGGATTGAGCGGTATAGGCACGGTAGTATACTACCTCTCTGGTATACCAGTGGGCGTTACCATGCTGGTTCTCAACGTTCCCCTGTTTATAATAGCCATAAAAGAGCTGGGTAAGGACTTCGGGTTCAAGACGTTTTTGGCTACGGTATTATTATCGGTGTTTACTGATTTCGTCAAGGTGCCATCGCTTACGGATGATTCCATACTGGCTTCCATTTATGGTGGGGTGTTGATGGGCATCGGTTTGGGCCTTGTCTTCCAGGGTAACGCCACGACGGGTGGGACTGATCTATTTGCCAAGATAGTACACAAGTTTTTTCCTCTGCTGGGAGTGGGATGGATACTTTTTGTAGTTGATTTTTTGGTGGTGATAACGGCGGCCATCGTGTTTGGGCCAAGCCAGGCGCTTTATGCGCTGGTATCTCTGTACTTGAGCGCGCGAGTAATAGATCTGATGCTGGAGGGATTAAACTCGGCCAAGGCTTTCATCGTCATTTCTGACCATGCCGATGAAATCAGCCATAGGATTATGACAAATATGGACAGAGGTGTGACTTTTCTGGAAGGCAGAGGGGCCTACACCATGCAAAGAAAAAATGTGATCCTGTGCGTCGTCAATAGGGCGCAGGTGGTGCAGCTAAAGGCCATCGTAAACGAGGTGGATCCTTTAGCTTTTGTTTTGGTTACCGATGTTAGAGAGGTGATGGGTGAGGGCTTTTGATTTAGAATTTAAACTTCAAGGCTATTGTTTAGGGGCAAAGGGGTTGTCAAATGGTTAATGAACGTAATATCATGATCTGTGTGACGCGGCAAAAAGCCTGCGAGCGGTTGATTAAAACGGGCGAAGAGTTGGTAAAAGGCTATGGTAACGCTAAGCTATATGTGGTGCATGTGGCAAAAAACGGAGAAAACTTTCTAGGAAATCCTGATGAAGGGGAAGCATTGGATTACTTGTTTCAGGTTTCCAAGAAGGCAGGTGCAGAGATGACGGTGCTTCGCTCTGACCACGTGGTGGACACGCTGGTGGATTTTGCGAGAAGGAACAATGTCTCCATTGTGGTTATGGGGGAATCGCCCGGTTCTCGAGGAACTGGCGATAAAAACATAATACAGGAGATGGAGAAGCGCCTGCCCGATTTGGAGCTTAGGATTGTGCCTCAAGTTTAGGGTTTGAACTTTTCCACCAGCTGTTTAACCCAAAGCCTATGGGGTGCTTCCACTATGGCCATGGGGTCGGAGGATTGGCTCCTTGATTCTGGGAAAAGAAGTATTTTAGGGCCCTTTCGGGATTGGTTTTCCCATACATGAGTATGGAACAACACGTAGTCGATATACCCCTCTTTATATACGATGAGGGTAATTTCTCCCCAGGTTTTGGGGAATATTTCCTTATAATGCGCATCTTCAATTATTGGGACTCGAATAACAGGAGTTAGGCCTTGAGCATTGGTCTTAAACTTTTTTCCTAGCTCTGGGATGACTACAGCTGCACCTTCAATGGGGGCTTCGGTAAAGCCATCCATCACTTGGGGTTGTATATATCCGTAATGGGACTCATTGATAGAGGCTATCTGTGAAAATGCGCCGGTATAATGATGGGAGTTTTCTCCAAAGAAAGAATAGCCGTTGTATATCAGCGAAAGGATAGCCACCATTACTACCGCAATTGTCATCAAGGATTTGGCCTTATCATGCACGTTTTTTCACCTCCATCATTGACATGTATATTCATTTTGCAGATCGTTATAGTACTTACCTCATCGAAGTTTTTCAAATCTTTGTGACCTATATATGGCGTATATTGTATTTGCGATTTGTATTTGCGATGGAGGTGACGGGCATATCGGTTTTAAGCATCAGATATTGTTATGATTGTCATCATGGAGTACTTGATCTATTACAATTACCAGGGCCAAAATAAAAGCGTAGTTCTCATCATCTGCAATATCTACGCCATAGGTATCTCTAAATGATAGCCATTTCTTGGATACCTGCGCTACCCATCGGCCATTTTTAATGATGGAAAAGTTCATGCCCCAGAAATCGCCCTGGATGGTATAGCTCCCATACACACTCCAGATGCTGAACCGCGGCTTAAAGAAGGAAAAATCCTTTTTTACCGTTGCTACGGCCTGACCCGACCTGTATATGGTATATTGGGGCAAGAGCCGCATTAATTTCTGTTCGATGTAAAATAGCTCTTGGCCCATCAGGTCATAGATTTTCAGCTTGTCACCCAAGGAAAATACTTTGCCCTTCACTATAAAGCGATCGTTGCCATGGTCGTCCTTGATGACGAAGTTGTCTCCAAAGGAGAATATCTTCTGCTTGACTAAAAATCGCATTATAAAGCTCCTTTCTTTTTTTATTGGTGAAACCCCCATTGGTTTTAATAATATTATTTGAGGTCCTTACTGGATGTTAATATCAATTGGCGAATCATTCGATAGTATAAGTTATCGCGCAATGTTCATTGAGGCAAATCGGCTTCAGCATGTTGCCCTGAGACTATGGGGAGGGTAAAATATATGATGGTGTGTTGCCCTTTGACGCTCTCTGCCCATATCCTGCCTCCGTGTTCCTCGATGATGTGCTTGCATATTGCCAGACCCAGCCCAGTGCCTCCGTAATTTTGTGAGCGGGATTTCTCGCCACGGTAGAAGCTCTCAAATATATGGGGAAGGTCTTCGGGAGAAATGCCCTCTCCATTATCTTTGACAAAAACTTCAAGGAAAGCTCCTGAAACCCTGGCGCCTATTATGATTTGCCCATCGTTTGGTATATGCCGCCTGGAGTTTTCGACTATGTTGTCTATGACCTGCGATATTCTTTTGCTATCCGCTTTGACATATACCTCGGGTAAAGGGCGCTGTACTATGAGCTGTAACGAGCTGTTTTGGGCTTCCACCTCGAGGGGCGAGAGTATCTCTTCCAGCATTATTCTGCTGTTTTGTACCCTAAAATTGGTAGGCAGTTTTCCCACCTCCATCTGCGAGAAGTGGAAAAGATCGTCTATCAGGCGGTCGAGTTTGTCTGTCTTGTCCTTTATTATGTTTAGATATCGCTTGAATTTTTCCGGGTCCTGCGCTAGGCCGTCCTGCAGCGCTTCCACATATCCTTTAATTGAAGCAATGGGAGTGCGCAGGTCATGGGATATACTGGCAATCATGGTCTTACGGGAATTCTCGTACATGTTTTGTTTTTCTAGGGATTCCTTTAGCTTGCGCCGCATCAACTCGAAAGCCTGACAAAAACGTCCCAGCTCGTCGTTTTTGCTGTAGGATATAGTGAAATCCAAATTGCCCTGGGATATGTTTTGTATGGCTAAATTGAGTTCATTCAAAGGTACTAGAACGCTTCTGGAGATAAGCCACGAGAGCAATATTATCAATATGACCAGCGATGCTAGACCTAGCATGTAACTGCCGCCCATGTATAGGATCACCTTATGAAGTACCTTTGGTGGGAGCATATCCAGAGCATACTGGATTATTATGCTGCCTACTACTTTATCGTCGATCTTAATGGGAAAAGAGTACTGGTTCATGCCATTTATGTCTTCTTCCAGATTTAAGGCAAATCCCTCCGAGATGTTTACTTTGAGGATTCTGTTTTCAAGAGAGCCCTCTCTGTCTTCGGAGTCAAAAAGTAGCCTTCCCGAATTATCGATGACCTGTAATCTGCACCCGGTTTCCTTCAGAACCGAACTTATGGTTGCATAAAATTGGTCGTAGTTTTGGATATTAAAGTAGTTTTGAGTGACCAGATCTATAATTTTTTGGAACCTCAAATCTATCTTGGAAAACCTGATTATCTCAGGGTCGGTCTTTATGTTTACTGTGGCTATTTTTATGGATATCAGGGTGATGATGACAGGTATGGTTATGATGATTATAAAAGACAATATCAACTTTGTGCGAAAAGTAAACCTCATGCGCTACCTCCTGTAAATTTATAACCCACACCCCATACGGTCTGTATATATACGGGGTTTGAGGGGTCTTCCTCGATTTTTTCCCTTATCTTGCTTATGTGGACGGTGACCGTATTTATGTCCCCGTATTCGTTATAACCCCATACATGCTTGAATATCTCTTCTCGAGTAAATACCTGGTTAGGATGTAAGGCTAGAAAGCTCAATATTTCAAATTCCTTTGTGGATAAGGATACGGGTTGACCTTTAACGTATACGGTATGGCCGCTGAGATCGATGAGAAGGTCGTGAAACGACAGTACTTCGGCCTTTCTTGGAGCATATGTAAACTGCCTGTAGCGCCTCAGCTGAGCCTTAACCCGTGCTACCAGCTCCTTTGGGCTGAAAGGTTTCGTCACATAATCGTCTGCTCCAAGGCCCAGGCTCAGTATCTTGTCAGCATCGCTTTTTTTGGCGCTTAACATGATTATGGGAATGGCGGACTTGGCGCGTATTGCCTTGCACACCTCCATGCCGTCCAGCTTTGGCAGCATTATATCCAAAATGGCCACGTCAGGCTGATACTTCTGATATTTTTCAAGCGCGTCCTGGCCGTCAAAGGCCAGTATTACGTTGAAACCATCCAGCTCAAGATAATCCCTTACCAGCTCCGCGATTTCCCTTTCATCATCTACGACCAGTACGGTTCCCTTTTGCATA
>NZ_VSCO01000114.1:0-6003 GCF_047459465.1 Caldicoprobacter sp.
GGCCTGTATAGTCCGTATGTTAAATATAGCGAATATGATAAAAGGAGTATTATGGGGATAGGTGAGATGAATAACGGGAGATTTAAATACGTACCTATATCGCGATTTCTCGATATTATTAAGGGGGAGTTGCTATAACCTCGTCATTTTGGCCATTCGAGCTGCGGTAAAACGAATTTGCTAAACATCACTCGGTGGCCTTGATCATTATACCTGATCTTTAACAGTGAAAATAAGTACAAAAAATTTGATGTTGTAGCAGGAATTTTCTCTTTGGCGACGAATTTCATCATAGATTGATAGGTCTAAAAGAAACAACGTAGTGAGATTCTCAATAATATTTCTTCTTTGAAGATGGGTCTTTTTTTATTGTGTTTTTTGATGATTGGTGCCTAATACATTGTAGGCCGCTGATTAGATGCCGTCAAAGAAGAGCACGAAGAGATTGAGTATGATAAAGCGAGCAGCGCAGGTTTTATATGATACAGAGGAGGTAATGTAAATGGCGCTATGGTTGGTGCGTGCAGGTAAGCACGGTGAGCGGGAAGATCTAGCATTGACTAAAAATTTGCTTCTTCCTGGCTGGGATGAGCTACCTGATCTTTCCCATATCAATACCCGCCAAGAACTTTTAGAATTATTGGGGAAGACATATCCTGAAGAAAAGCCCAAAACAATTCGAAATTGGACAAGCCAAATATGGCCCTTCCTTAAAGAAATGCAGGAGGGGGATTTGGTAGCACTACCTTTAAAAAGCCGTTCAATAATTTTTATTGGTAAAATAAATGGTCCATATAAATACCTTCCTGACCTTCCTGAAGGTGCAAGGCACACTCGCTCTGTAAAGTGGCTACGAGAGTTGCCCAGGAGCGCATTTGATAAGGATATTCTCTACTCTCTAGGGGCATTTATGACTGTTTGTCGTATTCAGAGGAATAACGCAGAGGAACGGGTTCGAGCATTACTGGCTGAAAAGCCGATTTCCGCAATTACACAAACGGATTTTCCTGACCAAACTGAAGGGGAAACTCCTGTAGACTTAGAGCAATATGCTCGTGATCAGATACGTGATTATATAGCTCGAAAGTTTAAAGGGCATGACCTTGCTCGCCTTGTAGGAGCTGTATTGGAAGCTCAGGGATATAAGGTACAGATTTCTCCTGAAGGGGCAGACGGTGGTGTGGACATCATAGCCGGGTATGGTCCGATGGGTTTTGATCACCCCAGGTTAGTGGTACAAGTTAAGTCAGGAGATGCACCTGTAGATGTAAAAATAATTAGGGAACTACAGGGAGTAATGAAAAATTTTGGAGCCGATCATGGTTTAATTGTAGCGTGGGGAGGATATAGAAGCTCCGTTCCTAGGGAAGCTTCACGGCTCTTTTTTGAACTCCGGCTCTGGGATGCCGATGATTTAATTAAAGCAATTTTAGCTACCTATGAAAGGTTACCTGATGCACTCCAAACAGAACTCCCATTAAAACGGATTTGGACGCTTGTGCCCGAAGAGGAGGAATGAGATTTACTATTGGAGGTAGCTATTCACTTACAGCAATTTCATCTTTAAAGGATCGGACAGACTTTATTTGGAATGACGTATTGACGGGATTCAGAACGCTAAAATCTGGGAATGACCAGGCCATATTTACGAAACTGGACCATATGTAAAAGTAAGCTGGAAAAGCGATAAGACGTGCGATACAAATTTTTCATGAGATTAAACTCTATGAATGTCCCAGCCGAGATAGAAGGATACCATAAGGCCTTAACCATGCAAATAGAGTTATACCTTGAAATGGCAGAAATAATGATTAAAGTGTTTGAGAATATGAACACGGATTTAAGCAAATCAGGCTTAAACATAGAGGAACAAATGCGGCTTATACAAGAGCTTAATACAAAATCACAAGCATTTAACCATTACAACCGATTAGGACATCAGGAACTCATAAGAGCCTTTGAACAAGGCGGAATAAAATATGAAATAGTAGGCGACAAAATAAAATATTACCGTGATTAAACAATGTATCGACTAAGCCACAAATTATGACAGTGGAGCAATTTAGTCGTATTTTAGCAGATGCTCGGCAACTTGTGGAGTGTTTAGAGATGGATGGACTTTGGCTGACAATTTCTGGGGGAGAACCATTGACAAATAACTGGATATGGGACATGCTTCAGTTGGCTCAAGGGCCGGATATTAAAGGTATCGCAATTATCACTAATGGTACACTTATTAACCAAGAAACAGCAAAGCTTATGGAATCTTTAGGTATCTCTGAGGTCATGATATCCCTAGATGGAGCTAGTGCACAAACCCACGATGCTATCAGAGGACAAGGTTCGTTCGCCAGGGCCATGAGAGGCGTAGAGATACTATATAGTACAATCAGAGCTTGATATCTCTTACGAAGAGCATTTACGAATTATGAAGCTTGTTAGAGAACTCGATACCAGGTATTTTAGACAGGCTTTTGCAGTATATTATAATGTCCCGTATTACCCTCTTACTGACCCCATCTCTCCCTATTTGGATCTGAGCACAGCTTGTCCTTGGGGGCGTACTAACCTAACTATTACTGCCGATGGCTCAGTCTTTCCCTGTTTATACAGTCGAGATTTGTGTTTAGGAAATATTTTTGAGCAATCTCTAATCGTTCTTTATCACTCATCTGTGCTGGAAGGAGTTCGTAACGGATCGCTACTTGCTGAACCGTGCCGTTCTTGTTTATACCGCGAATTCTGCGGGGGGTGCCGTGCTAGAACGTACTATCTTACTGAAGACTGGTTTGCTACGGATCCCTGGTGTCCCCTTGTCAGGGGTTTGACTGAGGAGCAAATTAGAGTTTTTCCATCCAATTTACCAAAGGAAAAGGTAGGAGGATATTGACATGACTGAACATTCAACTAATGGAAAAATACTCTATACCTACTACATTCGCCGTTATATTATTGCTGTATGCCTTATAGAGTTTTTTGCTTTTAAAATTCTTGATCCTTACTATATTCAATTTATGACTACAGAAAAGGGACTCGAGTTAACACCTACCCAATTTGGATTTTTTGTATCACTTGCCTCAGCGGTGACCTCTGCTATCGATTACCTGACTGGAGCTTTTGCAGACCGGCTGGGCCGTAGGCTCTCTTGGGGATTGGCAATGTTTTGCTATGGTGCAGGAATGTTATGGCTCAGCTCGATTTCTGCCTTTGGTCCTGCACTTGTTACAGCTGTATTAATGGGAATTTCCTATGCTTTTACGAGCGGTACACGGGAAGCATGGCTCTATGATAGTGTTGGCCAAGAAGGGACAAGGAAAGCTTTTGGTAAGCTTTACCTTTACTCTATTCCATTTACTGCAATAGGAATGGTGGTAGCATATATTCTGGGAGGCCTTGGCAGCTTGCGTATTCCAATTGCTTTGACTGGTGTTATCATTATAGCCGATGGCTTGTTTATCATGACCTTTCCTGAGAACTATGGGAATTACCGCCGCCGAGGGTGGTTGGAAATACTCAAAACGGGATTTTATCAGTTTTTAGAAAGTCGTGTTCTATGGATTACAGCAGTTCAGAGTTTTTTCTTTACACTTCCCACTTGGATCACAAGTGCCTGGTGGATTACTTACATGGTGGAACAGTTTGGGGTTGACCTGAAAGGGACGGCTTTTGCTTTTGGTGTTACTTCATTGGCTGCAGCAGTGACAGGTTTTTATATTTGCAAGATAAAAATCACCGATTACCGGAAACTAATTCTTTGGCCAACACTATTATCAGCACTTGCCTTTTTATTAATGCCGTTAGTTCATGTGCCTTGGGCTTTTGTGGCCTTAGTTATTGTTGCGATTGCTTCCAGTTATTTGAGGGGGAGTGGTATTACCCTTTTAGAAAATGAACAGATCAGCGTCGAACGGGCAACAGCACTATCTTTTTTGAATACTCTTCGTAGTGCTTTCTGGGCAGTAGCTCCTCTCTTATGGGGGACTCTTATCTCAGCTTTGGGGCTTAAAGTCACGTTCTTTTTTGCAGGAGTAGCTTCGCTGATTTCCTTGTTTTTGTTAAAACTTGCGTTAGTGCTAAGAGGTGAAGATTCATGAAACAGATTGTTGTACCCGATAGACCTTAGCACTTGTCTTGGGATCTTACTACAGCATGTCATCTCCATTGTAACTTTTGCTACAACACTGAAAGAAAATCACATCCAACCGAAACACGAGATCTAATTGAAACAATACTTGACGATGAGACGCACCTTTTTTACATACTGGAGCACGAACGTACACACCTCCGCAGGAAGGACTATCTCATTAAACCCCTTGCTTTTCTTGTCCTAATTCTCCACTGGTTTAACTCGATTATGTGGTTGTCTTTTGCGCTCATGAGTCGAGATATGGAGATGTCTTGTGATGAAAGCGTTCTGCGAAGAATGGGACAGGACGCCAAGGTTGGTTACTCCAGCTCTCTACTTTCACTTTCCGTTAAAAGAAGCGGACTTTTTGCGGTTAATCCTCTGGCCTTTAGTGAGAGCAATGTAAAGGCAAGGATTAAAAATATATTGGATTATAAAAAGCCTGCGTTTTGGCTGGTATTTGTTTCAGTAGTAGTCGTTATAGGCGTTGGCATTGCAATGATATCAAACCCTAACGTTGTAGATTTGTCTTCAAAGAGTCCGGATACTTCAGAAATACCGCATAATGATCCGTCTAATATCGTTTCTCAACAAAAAGAACAGGAAGAAATACAAAATAAAACACCATCAACTGATGCAGGGGATAGCCCGCAGGATCAGCATAGCTCAACTTTTAATGAAGAAAATGAAGAGCAGGAAGAAATAAAAAATGAGATACCCCTAACTGATGCAGAAGGCGACCAACAGGATCAGCACAGCTCAACTTTTGATGAAGAAAATGTCGGAACCTTGTTAAGCCAACCGATTGAGGATAAGGTGTGTTTAGGGATATTTCCCACCGAGCAATTTCGCAGGGAATTATATTATGTGTTAAACGATGAAGCCCAACAAAAACTTATTCCAATGTTGAACAATTTAGAAAAAAAGTGATGTACCTCACGGTATCTATAATGATCGATATCATCTTGGCATCAACATCGTGTACCAGGGATTGGAATGGCGAATCTTAAATGATGGTTCCCTACATCACTATTCTTGGTCAGAAGAAAGAGGGACAACCGAATATTTTGCTGTAAACAAGGAGCTTTGCGAGATAGCATTAGAAATCGCCGAACGAGAATTGGGCATTGTACCTTTTGATCCCATGACAATAAAGAATGTTACAAGTGCTGAGTTTACGTTATATACAGGTGGTAGAGTGTATAAACAGACAGTCACGGATAGAGAGGCTCTATCCATGATGGAAAAACTATTTTCTGAGGCAGAAAACTTTATAGGTACTAAATGTCCTTATACTGGTATTATGACATTAACTTTAGCTGACGGCAAACAAATAAAGCTTTTAATGGCTACGGACGATTGCTGTATGTATTTTGTCAATGGCATGTATTTTAATTACGAACCCGCGGAAGTTCGAGGAAAGGGAGATGGAATACTTAATAATATCATCTTTGATTATTTCGATAAGATTCTGTTTCCGTAATAGGGGAGGAATGCATGGTTATACTACTGAAAAAGCTTTGTTCAATGAGTGAAAGTCATAGTTTATATTTTCGTTAAACCATACGGAATATTATGAACAATGTTGTTTGAAGTGAGGCTGTAAAATATTTTGTGTAAATATGGACTCCTTCTATGTTAGAATATAAAAGCATAGGAGGAGTTTTTGTATGGCAAGAAAAAGAATTATAACACCGGAAAAGAAAGAACTTATTAGTAGACTCATTGCAGAGTACAACATTAAAACAGCAAAGGATTTACAGGGAGCATTGAAAGATCTGCTGGGCAATACAATCCAAGGAAGGGGAGAAGTCGAAAGAGGAAGTATAGGCGTGTAACCAGACGGATAAGATATGTTGAAGCAAAGCGGATGAGAG